>NZ_JBWKIR010000020.1:102505-153880 GCF_056432605.1 Streptomyces sp. NPDC045022 | reverse complement strand
CAGCCGCTGAACGCCCACAAGGCCGGCACCATCAAGGGCCTCAGCGCCGAGGTCGGCGCCTCCGTCACCTCCGGCGCGGCCATCTGCGAGATCAAGGACTGAGCCGTACGGCATCGTGTGACGCCCGGGTGGACCCACCGAACAGGTCCGCCCGGGCGTCTCGCTTTCCTCGCCTCGCGGGGCCCTTGCAGGCCGCCCGGCCGTTCTCCGGTCGGCGGCGGGGCAGTATCCCCCGCGGCTCCGCCGCGTGGGCGCGAGGAACCACGACGGCCCCGCACCCGCGCGCCCGCGTGAGCCCTGCGGCGATGAGGCGCGTCCGGCGTCGGCTGTGCTGTTCGGACGGTGACGCGCCCCCCGCTCGGGCGCGCATGAGCCCTACGGCGGCGAGGCGCGTCCGGCGCTAGCGCCGCCGCAGGTCGGCGACGCGTCCCCGCTCAGGCCCGGTCGGCTCCCCCAGTCCCGCGGACCGCAGCGCGGAAGAACCCGGCACATGTCCCCGCCGAGGACCGGGCAGGGCCCGCTGCTGACGTGCCGCAGGCCCCTGCTCACCCCCCAGGCCGCCGTTCGCCCCGGCCACGGTGATCTGCACCCCCTGATCGGCAAGGGCCTGCAACTCGGTACCGGCACGGTCGTCGTGCGCGGCCGGTTCGTCGGTGACCAGGCGGGTGATGAGGTCCGTCGGCACGGTCTGGAACATCGTGTCCGTGCCGAGCTTGGTGTGGTCGGCGAGGACCACGACCTCCGCGGCGGCCTGCACCAGCGCCCGGTCGACGGACGCCGAGAGCATGTTGGACGTGGACAGCCCGCGCTCGGCGGTGAGCCCGCTCCCGGACAGGAAGGCCCTGGACACCCGCAGCCCCTGCAGGGACTGCTCGGCGCCGGAGCCGACGAGGGCGTAGTTGGAGCCGCGCAGGGTGCCGCCGGTCATCACGACCTCCACCCGGTTGGCGTGGGCCAGCGCCTGTGCCACCAGCAGCGAGTTGGTGACGACGGTCAGTCCGGGCACCCGCGCGAGCCGGCGGGCCAGCTCCTGCGTGGTGGTACCCGCGCCGACCACGATGGCCTCGCCCTCTTCGACGAGTCCCGCGGCGAGGTCGGCGATGGCCGTCTTCTCGGCGGTCGCGAGATGAGACTTCTGCGGAAAGCCGGACTCCCGCGTGAAACCGCCCGGCAGTACCGCACCGCCGTGCCGGCGGTCGAGGAGTCCTTCTGCCTCCAGTGCGCGCACGTCCCGCCGTACGGTCACTTCGGAGGTCTGGACGACGCGGGCGAGTTCACGGAGCGACACGGCACCGTTCGCTCGCACCATTTCGAGGATCAATTGGCGACGTTCAGCAGCGAACACGAAACTGACAGTAACCCCAGCGACCGTCTGCTTTCAGCAGTTTGCGCCGAATAACAGAAGTTGTTCGCATGGCAGGGCGGGAAGTGGTATAGGACCCATCCGCCCTGACTATGCCGTACGCACACGCGGCGACTGCGCGTGACCAGCGGGAAACCGGAGGGCCGGCGGTCAGGCCTCGGCACTCGCCTTGCGGGTGTGCAGCTGCCGGGCGACCTCCGCGATCGACCCCGAAAGGGAGGGGTACACCGTGAACGCCTTCGCGATCTGCTCGACGGTCAGATTGTTGTCGACGGCGATCGAGATGGGGTGGATGAGTTCCGAGGCGCGGGGCGCCACGACCACACCACCGACGACGATGCCCGTACCCGGCCGGCAGAAGATCTTCACGAAGCCGTCCCGGATGCCCTGCATCTTGGCACGCGGGTTGCGCAGCAGGGGCAGCTTGACGACCCGCGCGTCGATCTTGCCCCCGTCCACGTCCGCCTGTGAGTAGCCGACGGTGGCGATCTCGGGGTCGGTGAAGACGTTGGAGGAGACCGTCTTCAGGTTGAGCGGGGCCACCGCGTCGCCGAGGAAGTGGTACATGGCGATCCGCCCCTGCATGGCGGCGACGGACGCGAGGGCGAAGACACCGGTCACGTCACCGGCCGCGTAGACGCCCGGGGCGGTCGTCCTGGACACCTTGTCGGTCCAGATGTGACCCGACTCGCGCAGCTTGACGCCGGCCTCCTCCAGACCGAGGCCCGCGCTGTTCGGGATGGCGCCGACGGCCATCAGGCAGTGCGAGCCGGTGATGACGCGCCCGTCGGCCAGCGTCACCTCCACCCGGTCACCGACACGCTTGGCGGACTGCGCGCGGGAGCGGGCCATGACGTTCATGCCGCGGCGGCGGAAGACGTCCTCGAGGACGGCGGCGGCGTCCGGGTCCTCACCGGGCAGCACGCGATCGCGCGAGGACACCAGGGTCACCTTCGACCCGAGCGCCTGATAGGCGCCCGCGAACTCGGCACCGGTCACACCGGAGCCGACCACGATCAGTTCTTCCGGCAGCTCGGTGAGGTCGTAGACCTGGGTCCAGTTGAGGATGCGCTCGCCGTCGGGCTGGGCGTCGGGCAGCTCGCGCGGGTGACCGCCGGTGGCGATGAGGACGGCGTCGGCGGTGAGGGTCTCCTCGTTGCCGTCGGCGGCGGTGACGACGACCTTGCGGGAGCCGTCGAGGGCCTGCATGCCGTCCAGCCGGCCCCGGCCACGCATGACCCGGGCACCGGCCCGGGTGACGGACGCGGTGATGTCGTGGGACTGGGCGAGCGCGAGCCGCTTCACCCGCCGGTTGACCTTGCCCAGGTCGACGCCGACCACCCGGGCGGCCTGCTCCAGGGGCGGGGTGTCGTCGGCGACGATGATTCCCAGCTCCTCGTACGAGGAGTCGAAGGTGGTCATCACCTCGGCCGTAGCGATAAGGGTCTTCGACGGCACGCAGTCGGTCAGCACCGACGCTCCGCCCAGACCGTCGCAGTCGACGACGGTCACCTCCGCGCCGAGCTGGGCGGCCACCAGGGCCGCCTCGTATCCGCCGGGTCCGCCACCGATGATCACGATCCGAGTCACGTACTCCATTGTCCCGCACGCTTCAAGGTGCTACTGCCCGGGGGGCGCACCGAAGGTCGCCGTGGGGCAGGAGTGACCCGCCTTCCGCTGCCGTACCCTCTCCCCATGTCGCTCTATGCCGCGTACGCCGGCAACCTCGACGCGCGGCTGATGTCCCGCCGCGCCCCGCACTCGCCGCTGCGCGCCACCGGCTGGCTGAACGGCTGGCGGCTGACCTTCGGCGGGGAGCAGCTGGGCTGGGAGGGCGCGCTGGCGACGATCGTGGAGGATCCGCTGGCGCAGGTCTTCGTCGGCCTGTACGACCTCGCTCCCATGGACGAGGAGTCACTCGACCGGTGGGAGGGCGTGGGCCTCGGCATCTACCGGCGCGTACGCCTGCGGGTGCACACCCTGGACGGCGAGGAGTCCGCCTGGGCGTACGTCCTCGACGGGTACGAGGGCGGGCTGCCCTCGGCCCGGTACCTGGGGGAGATCGCGGACGCGGCGGAGTCCGCGGGGGCGCCCCACGACTATGTGATGGAACTCCGCAAGCGCCCCTGCTGAGCCCCTGCGGCGTTCCCGCGGCTTTTCCACCGCTTTCCTTCGCCTTGCCCCTGCGTTGTGGAAAACGACAAGACAACGATCCCAATCCCGTGGGCTCTGTCATCTACGCGCGTAGGCGTAGACCGGCTACCCTCGTCGGCGTGAACGCATCTCTTCTTCCGGACGACATCCAGCGCGATCCCTACGCCGCCGCCGACGCCGCCGCCGCGCGCCTGCGCGAACTCACCGGCGCCGAGACCCACGACGTCGCCCTGGTGATGGGCTCCGGCTGGGCTCCGGCCGTCGACGCACTGGGCGCACCCGACGCCGAGTTCCAGGTCACCGAACTGCCCGGCTTCCCGGCGCCGGCCGTCGAGGGCCACGGCGGCAAGGTCCGCTCATACTCCTTCGGTGACAAGCGGGCCCTGGTCTTCCTGGGCCGCACGCACTACTACGAGGGCCGTGGCGTCGCCGCCGTCGCGCACGGGGTTCGCACCGCCGTCGCCGCCGGCTGCAAGACCATGGTCCTCACCAACGGCTGCGGCGGCCTGCGCGAGGGCATGCGCCCGGGTCAGCCGGTGCTGATCAGCGACCACATCAACCTGACGGCGACCTCCCCCATCGTCGGCGCCAACTTCGTCGACCTGACGGACCTGTACTCGCCCCGCCTGCGCGCCCTGTGCAAGGACATCGACCCCTCCCTCGAGGAGGGCGTCTACGCGCAGTTCCCCGGTCCGCACTACGAGACCCCGGCCGAGATCCGCATGGCCCGCGTCATCGGCGCGGACCTGGTCGGCATGTCCACGGTGCTCGAGGCGATCGCCGCGCGCGAGGCCGGCGCCGAGGTGCTGGGCATCTCACTGGTCACCAACCTGGCCGCGGGCATGACCGGCGAACCCCTCAACCACGAGGAGGTCCTCCAGGCGGGCCGCGACTCGGCAGCCCGCATGGGCCAGCTCCTGACCCAGGTACTGGGCCGGATCTGAGCGGACACGGTACTCGCGTCGCGTCGACCCCGAACGCGACGCGGTACGGCGCCCGCCGCCGATCCGGTCACGACCCAGCCACCGACACCGACCCGGACACGGCCCGGTACGGCCACCGCCGCCCAACTGAGCGCGGATGGTGCGGCCACCGGCACGGATCGGAACGCGGCACGCTACGGCCACCGGCACGGATCGGAACGCGGCACGGCCACCGACGCCCAGCCGGACGCGGCACGCCAGGGCCACCGACGCCCAGCTGAGCGCGGACGGTGCGGCCACCTTTGAGTGGGACGCGGTGCGGCGGCCGGTGGTGAGCCGGGCGAGATGCTGCGGCCGGCAGACAGCCGGGCGGAGCACTGCGGCCGGCAGTCAGCCGGGCGCGGCGCCACGGTCGGCAGTGAGCCGGACGGAGCATCACGACCAGCGGTGAACCGGGGCGGGACGCTGCGGCCGGCAGACAGCCCGGCCGAGCACTGCGGCCGGCAGCCAGCCGGGCGCTGCGCTGCGCCCGCCTTGAACGGGCGGCCCTACGGTCGGCAGTGAGCCGGGCGGAGCATCACGACCAGCGGTGAACCGGGGCGGGACGCTGCGGCCGGCAGACAGCCCGGCCGAGCACTGCGGCCGGCAGCCAGCCGGGCGCGGCGCCACGGTCGGCAGTGAGCCGGACGCGGAGCCTGCGGCCGCCTTGAGCGGGACGCGGCCTGCGGTCGGCAGTGAGCCGGGCGGAGCATCACGACCAGCGGTGAACCGGGGCGGGACGCTGCGGCCGGCAGACAGCCCGGCCGAGCACTGCGGCCGGCAGCCAGCCGGGCGCGGCGCCACGGTCGGCAGTGAGCCGGACGCGGAGCCTGCGGCCGCCTTGAGCGGGACGCGGCCTGCGGTCGGCAGTGAGCCGGACGGAGCATCACGACCGGCGGTCAGCCGGGCGCGGATGCTGCGGCCGGCGGTAAGCCGGGCGGAGCGCTGCGACCCGTGGTGAACGGGAAGCGGCGCTGCGGTCGGTGGTGAACGGGAAGCGGCGCTGCGGCCAGTGGTGAACGGGAAGCGGCGCTGCGGTCGCGGCCGGCGAGGCCCGGGCGCGGATACTGCCGACGGTGGCGCGAGCCCGCTCGTGCGCGTTCCAGCCGACCGAGTCGGGTGGGCGGGTGGGCAAAGACGGGGGTCTGGGGGCGGAGCCCCCAGTGGGACCAGGCAAACACAGGAGAGGTTGATCCCAAGGTGCACGACGATCTCATCGCCCGGGCCAACGCATGGCTCACCGAGGACCCCGACACGGAGACCCGTGACGAACTCGCCAAGCTGCTCGGCGCCGGGGACGTTACCGAACTGTCGGCCCGCTTCTCCGGCACCCTCCAGTTCGGCACCGCCGGCCTGCGAGGCGAACTCGGCGCCGGCCCCATGCGCATGAACCGCAGCGTCGTCATCCGCGCCGCCGCCGGTCTCGCCGCGTATCTGAAGAAGAACGGCCACACCGGCGGTCTCGTCGTCATCGGCTACGACGCCCGCCACAAGTCCGCCGACTTCGCCCGGGACACCGCCGCCGTGATGACCGGCGCCGGCCTGCGCGCGGCCGTACTCCCGCGTCCCCTCCCCACCCCCGTCCTGGCCTTCGCCATAAGGCACCTCGGCGCGGTCGCGGGTGTGGAGGTCACCGCCAGCCACAACCCGCCCCGGGACAACGGCTACAAGGTGTACCTCGGCGACGGTTCCCAGATCGTCCCGCCGGCCGACGCGGAGATCGCCGCCGAGATCGAAGCGATCGCCTCCCTGAACGACGTACCCCGCCCGGAGTCCGGCTGGGAGACCCTGGACGACGCGGTCCTGGACGCCTATCTGGCCCGTACGGACAAGGTGCTGGCCGCCGGCTCCCCGCGCACCGCCCGCACCGTCTACACGGCGATGCACGGCGTCGGCAAGGACGTCCTGCTCGCCGCGTTCGCCCGCGCCGGCTTCCCCGAGCCGGTGCTGGTGGCCGAGCAGGCCGACCCGGACCCGGACTTCCCGACGGTCGCCTTCCCCAACCCGGAGGAGCCGGGCGCGATGGACCTGGCGTTCGCCCGGGCCCGCGCGACCGGCCCGGACCTGGTCATCGCCAACGACCCCGACGCCGACCGCTGCGCCGTGGCCGTCCAGGACGGCGGCGACTGGCGCATGCTGCGCGGCGACGAGGTCGGCGCCCTGCTCGCCGCCCACCTGGTACGAAGCGGGGCACGCGGCACGTTCGCCGAGTCGATCGTCTCCTCCTCCCTGCTCGGCCGGATCGCCGAGCAGGCGGGCCTGCCGTACGAGGAGACCCTGACCGGCTTCAAGTGGATCGCCCGCGTGGACGGCCTGCGCTACGGCTACGAGGAGGCCCTCGGCTACTGCGTGGACCCGGAGGGCGTGCGCGACAAGGACGGCATCACGGCCGCGCTGCTGATCACCGAGCTGGCGTCCGTACTCAAGGAGGAGGGCCGTACGCTGCTCGACCTCCTCGACGACCTGGCCGTCGAACACGGCCTGCACGCCACCGACCAGCTGTCGGTCCGCGTCCAGGACCTCTCGCTCATCGCCGCCGCGATGCGCCGCCTGCGCGAGCAGCCGCCGACCGAGCTGGCCGGGCTGCCCATCGTCCGGGCCGAGGACCTCACGCGGGGCACGGACAGGCTGCCGCCCACCGACGGCCTGCGCTACACCCTCGACGGCGCCCGGGTCATCGTGCGCCCGAGCGGCACCGAGCCCAAGCTCAAGTGCTACCTGGAGGTCGTCGTACCGGTCGCGGCCCACGCCGGCCTCCCGGCCGCCCGTGCCCGCGCCACCGAGCTGCTGGCCGCGGTCAAGCGCGACCTGTCGACAGCCGCCGGCATCTGAGCCCCGCCGCATCTGGGCCCCGCCGGGGGTACCCCGCCCGCGGGCACCCCGGCGGGTGGCTCAGGGGGCGGCACTCCCAGCCCCCCACCACCAGACCCGCTCAAAGGCCGGGCGGGCACGGTCAGAGGGGGTCAGGGCAGGAACGGCGGGGCGGTGGCCCAGGCAAACCGCCCCCCGGACCGCTTCAGCCCACCACCAGCAGAATCACCAACAGGATCGCCCCCGCCACCGCCGGCGCCGCCACCTCGTACGCCCAGCGGACCGTCGTCTCGCCCTGGGCGGCCTCCGCCTCCCCGCGCCGCTCCAGCAGGCCGCGCAGGTCGTCCATGACCTGGTCGGTCTCCGCCCGGGTCGGCCCGGTCTCCGCGCCGCGCAGGCTGAATCCGCCGAGGCCGAGGCCGCTCGGCCCGAGCGCGCCCACCCGTCCGCCCGGCGTCACGCCCCGGGCCGCGTCCGCCGCCGCCCGCTGCTGCCGGCGTGCCGCCTTCTTGCGGGCCCGCAGCGAGACGGGGACGGCCCACAGCTGGTACTTGGTGCCGGACCTGGCGACGACCTCGTTGGAGTAGCTGGAGCGCAGGCCTGCGACGTCGCCCCAGGGCAGGGTGATCACACGGAAGGGGTTGCGGACGCGCAGCCGGTCCTCGTTCGCGAAGACCGCGGGGCGGACCGTGAAGGCGACCAGCAGCGGGACGACCAGGATCATCCCGGCGAGCGCCAGCCACGGGGCCCGGCCGTGGCCCTTGAACAGCGCGTCGAAGCCCAGCCAGCAGACGACCGCGAGCAGCAGCACGCCGCCCACGAGCCCCATGGGCGAGCGGTAGATCCGGTCCTTGGCGGCGGGCACCGGAGGCTGTGGAGCGGGTGACTGGCGGTCCGGGGTGGTCATGGCCCCGATTCTGCACGACACCGTCGGCGATGCCCCCACGCGCCCCGGGACCGGCGCTCATCCGTGATCTCCGGGCGGGCGATGAGCACCCCGGGGGTGTACAGCCGCTACGCGCGTAGATATGCTCGTCTGGTGACCATGCCCACCTCTGCACCCACAGCACCCTCCCCCACTGCTGAACGCGTGGGTGGTAGCCCCATCGCCGACGTCACCGCGTCCGACAGCACGCTCCGCCGCTTCCTGCACGGGCTGCCCGGCGTCGACGCGGTCGGCCTGGAGGCGCGCGCCGCGTCTCTCGGCACCCGTTCCATCAAGACCACCGCGAAGGCGTACGCCATCGACCTCGCCATCTCGATGGTCGACCTGACGACGCTGGAAGGCGCGGACACCCCGGGCAAGGTCCGGGCGCTCGGCGCCAAGGCGGTCCACCCCGACCCCACGGACCGTACGACCCCGGCCACGGCCGCGGTCTGCGTCTATCCCGACATGGTGGCCGTGGCCAAGGAGGCCGTCGCCGGCTCCGGCGTGAAGGTCGCCTCGGTCGCCACCGCCTTCCCGGCCGGCCGCGCAGCCCTCGACGTGAAGCTGGCCGACGTCCGCGACGCCGTCGCCGCGGGTGCCGACGAGATCGACATGGTCATCGACCGCGGCGCGTTCCTCGCCGGCAAGTACCTGAAGGTGTACGACGAGATCATCGCCGTGAAGGAGGCCTGCGGGACGAGCGCCCGGCTGAAGGTCATCTTCGAGACCGGCGAGCTGTCGACGTACGACAACATCCGCCGCGCCTCCTGGCTCGGCATGCTGGCGGGCGCCGACTTCATCAAGACCTCCACCGGCAAGGTCGCCGTCAACGCGACCCCCGCCAACACCCTGCTGATGCTGGAGGCGGTGCGCGACTTCCGTGCCCAGACCGGCGTCCAGGTCGGCGTGAAGCCCGCCGGTGGCATTCGTACCAGCAAGGACGCCATCAAGTTCCTCGTCCTGGTCAACGAGACCGCCGGCGCCGACTGGCTGGACAACCACTGGTTCCGCTTCGGCGCCTCCTCGCTCCTGAACGATCTGCTGATGCAGCGCCAGAAGCTGGCCACCGGCCGCTACTCCGGCCCCGACTACGTGACGGTGGACTGATCATCATGGCTTCCGTATTCGAGTACGCACCGGCGCCCGAGTCCCGCTCGGTCGTCGACATCGCCCCGTCCTACGGTCTGTTCGTCGACGGCGAGTTCGTGGAGGCGGCCGACGGCAAGGTCTTCAAGACGGTCAGCCCGTCGACCGAGGAGGTCCTCTCCGAGGTCGCGCAGGCCGGCGCCGAAGACGTCGACCGGGCCGTCAAGGCCGCCCGCAAGGCCTTCGAGAAGTGGTCGGCGCTGCCCGGTTCCGAGCGCGCCAAGTACCTGTTCCGCATCGCCCGGATCATCCAGGAGCGCAGCCGCGAGCTGGCCGTCCTGGAGACGCTGGACAACGGCAAGCCGATCAAGGAGACCCGCGACGCGGACCTCCCGCTGGTCGCCGCGCACTTCTTCTACTACGCGGGCTGGGCCGACAAGCTGGACCACGCCGGTTTCGGCCCCTCGCCGAAGCCGCTGGGCGTCGCGGGCCAGGTCATCCCCTGGAACTTCCCGCTCCTGATGCTGGCGTGGAAGATCGCCCCGGCGCTGGCGACCGGCAACACGGTCGTCCTGAAGCCCGCCGAGACCACCCCGCTGTCGGCGCTGTTCTTCGCGGACATCTGCCGCCAGGCCGGCCTGCCCAAGGGTGTCGTCAACATCCTTCCGGGCTACGGCGACACGGGCGCCGCGCTGGTCGCGCACCCGGACGTGAACAAGGTCGCCTTCACCGGCTCCACCGCCGTCGGCAAGGAGATCGCCCGCACCGTCGCCGGCACGAGGAAGAAGCTCACCCTCGAACTGGGTGGCAAGGGCGCCAACATCGTCTTCGACGACGCCCCGATCGACCAGGCCGTCGAGGGCATCGTGACCGGCATCTTCTTCAACCAGGGCCAGGTCTGCTGCGCGGGCTCCCGCCTCCTCGTCCAGGAGTCGATCCAGGACGAGCTGCTGGACTCCCTGAAGCGCCGCCTGTCGACCCTGCGCCTCGGCGACCCGCTGGACAAGAACACCGACATCGGCGCGATCAACTCCGCCGAGCAGCTCTCCCGCATCACCTCCCTCGTCGAGCAGGGCGAGGCGGAGGGTGCCGAGCGCTGGTCCCCGTCCTGCGAACTCCCCTCCGCCGGCTACTGGTTCGCCCCGACGCTCTTCACGAACGTCACCCAGGCGCACACCATCGCCCGCGACGAGATCTTCGGCCCGGTGCTGTCCGTCCTCACCTTCCGCACACCGGACGAGGCGGTCGCCAAGGCGAACAACACGCAGTACGGCCTGTCTGCCGGCATCTGGACCGAGAAGGGCTCGCGGATCCTGGCCGTCGCGAACAAGCTGCGGGCCGGTGTCGTCTGGTCCAACACGTTCAACAAGTTCGACCCGACCTCGCCGTTCGGCGGCTACAAGGAGTCGGGCTTCGGCCGCGAGGGCGGCCGCCACGGCCTGGAGGCGTACCTCGATGTCTGACCGCACCAACGAACGTCTCAGCGTCTTCAAGACCTACAAGCTGTACGTCGGCGGGAAGTTCCCGCGTTCCGAGAGCGGCCGGGTGTACGAGGTGACCGACTCGAAGGGCAACTGGCTGGCCAACGCTCCGCAGTCCTCCCGCAAGGACGCCCGTGACGCGGTCGTGGCCGCGCGCAAGGCGTTCGGCGGCTGGTCCGGCGCGACGGCCTACAACCGCGGCCAGGTCCTCTACCGCGTGGCGGAGATGCTGGAGGGCCGCCGCGAGCAGTTCGTGCGCGAAGTGGCCGACGCGGAGGGCCTGTCCAAGTCCAAGGCGGCGGCGGTCGTGGACGCCACCATCGACCGCTGGGTCTGGTACGCGGGCTGGACCGACAAGATCGCCCAGGTGATCGGCGGTGCCAATCCGGTCGCGGGCCCGTATTTCAACCTCTCCTCCCCCGAGCCGACCGGCGTGGTCGCCGTGGTGGCCCCGCAGGAGTCGTCCTTCCTGGGCCTCGTCTCGGTCGTGGCGCCGGTGATCGCCACCGGCAGCACCGCGGTCGTGATCGCCTCCGAGAAGGCCCCGCTGCCCGCCCTGTCCCTGGGCGAGGTGCTGGCCACCTCCGACGTGCCGGGCGGTGTGGTGAACGTCCTGTCCGGCCGTACGGCGGAGATCGCGGCGCCGCTGGCCGCGCACCAGGACGTCAACGCGATCGACCTCGCGGGCGCCGACGAGGTGCTGGCCAAGGAGCTGGAGATCGCGGCGGCGGACAACCTGAAGCGTGTCCTGCGTCCACAGCCTGTGGATTACTTCGAGACGCCGGGCATCGACCGGATGACGGCGTTCCTGGAGACCAAGACGGTCTGGCACCCGACGGGGTCGCTGGGCGCCTCCGGTTCGTCGTACTGACGGCGGCCTCGAAAGACCGGAGAGCCGCGCCTCCCCTCCGTCCGGGGGAGGCGCGGCTCCTCGCTGTGCGCACAGATGGGCGGGTCAGTGCAGCGAACCGATCGCCGGGCCGACCACCGGCACCGCGCCGAGCGAGGGGGCCTGCGCCACCGGCGCCGTCACCATCCGGGAGGTCAGCGGCCGGAAGTCGGCGAGCTGGGTGCCGACGCTGTTGTCGAGGGGGTCGACGCCGGTGCCCGCGAGCGGATTCGGCTTGAGTCCGGCGACCGGCCCGGTCACGTGGCCCACGGTGCCCGTCACGGCCCGCAGGCCCGACTGCGGGTCGACGTTGCCGTGTTCCAGGGGCCGGTACGTCATGCCCAGGGCCGGGACCGAGTCGGCGGACGCCGTCGCCGCCCCCGCCCCCAGGGCCGCTCCGGCGGTCGCGAGGGCGATCAGGGCGCGCTGCGCGGTGGGGTGCTGGGAAGAGGTGTGTCGGGCCATCGGGGGTGCCGCCTTCTGGTGCGCAGGGTAATGAGGTCGACACACAGGGTAGTTGAGGTGTGGGTCACGCTCAAAAGACGACCCGCGGGGTCGGCAGGTGGCCCCCCATGCGTCAAACTGGTGTTCCGTGAGCATTCATCTCCGGTCCCCCGCCCGTGTCGTGCTGCTGTGCGGCCCCTCGGGCTCGGGCAAGTCCCTCGTCGCCGCCCGTTCCGGGCTCCCGGTCCTGCGCCTGGACGACTTCTACAAGGAGGGCGACGACCCGACCCTGCCCCTGGTGGAGGGCAGTTCGGACATCGACTGGGACCACCCGGAGTCGTGGGACGCGGACGTCGCGATCGAGGCCATCGCCCGGCTCTGCGCCACGGGGTCGACGCCGGTGCCGGTGTACGACCTCGGGCTGAGCGCCCGTACCGGCGAGGAGACGCTGAGCATCGGCCGTACCCCGCTGTTCATCGCGGAGGGGATCTTCGCCGCGGAGATCGTCGAGCGCTGCCGGGAACGGGGCGTGCTCGCGGACGCGCTGTGCCTGACCCGTGGTCCGGCCACCACCTTCCGGCGCCGCTTCCTGCGGGATCTGAAGGAGGGCCGCAAGTCGGTGCCGTTCCTGCTGCGTCGTGGCTGGCGGCTGATGCGCGCGGAGCGGTCGATCGTCGCCCGCCAGGTGTCCCTGGGCGCGCATCCGTGCGACCGCGACGAGGCGCTGGGCCGGCTGGCGGCAGCGGCGGCGGGCCGGCAGACGCGGCGGCAGACGGTGGCGTGAGCACCGTACGGAACGCGAAACGGGACTGGTCGGACCCCCCGGCCCACCAGTCCCGCTCCTCTGTGCTCCCCCGTGGGACCCACCCCCCAGTGGTCCCCCGTTCCCCCGTCCCCCCAGGGTCACCCCCCAGTGACCCTCGACCTCAGGCGACCAGCTCGCCGAAGGCGTCCTCCTCGTCACGGCCGAAGCTGAGGACCTCGTCCTCGCGCAGCCGGCGGAGCGACCGCCAGATGCTGGACTTCACCGTGCCGACACTGATGCCGAGTATCTCGGCGATCTCCGGGTCCGTGCGGCCCTCGTAGTAGCGCAGGACCAGCATGGTGCGCTGGAGTTCGGGCAGCCGGGCCAGCGCCTGCCACAGGACCGCGCGCAGCTCGGTGCCGCGCATCGCGTCCGTCTCGCCGGGCGTCTCCGGCAGTTCCTCGGTCGGGTACTCGTTGAGCTTGCGGCGCCGCCAGGCGCTGATGTGCAGGTTGGTCATGGTGCGGCGGAGGTATCCGCCGACCGCCGCCTTGTCGGTGATCCGGTCCCACGCCTTGTACGTCGAGAACAGCGCGCTCTGCAGCAGGTCCTCGGCCTCGAAACGGTCGCCGGTCAGGTGGTAGGCGGTGGCGTACAGGGAGGCGCGGCGCTCCTGGACGTAGGCGGTGAACTCCGCCTCCGTCAGCGAACGACGCTCCCCCGAGTCCTCCCCGTACGCGGATCCCCCGTGCGTTTCCCCCGTGCCGGCGTCCACCACCGTCATGTAGGGCTGATGCCCTTGCTGCGCGGCCGCGGTGCGCTGACGCCCGGTGCCGCGAGCGCAACCCCGCCCGCTCAGCACACCGGACTTCTCCGAACCCCGGTGCCCGTCGTGCAGACGCGTGACCACTGCGCTGGTGCTGATGCTGTGCAGCGTGTTCATCTCGCGCTCCCCGTGGTGGACTTGGTGATTCGGTCTTGCCGCGGGCTGGTCCGGCTCGCCGCCGTGCCCGTGTCCAGAAGACTGCCGGGGCCAGTTCATCGCCGTGTCCGCCGACTGTCACAGACCTGTCACAGGGGCCCGGCACCCTGCTGTCACAGACGGCACACAGGTAGTGGCGGTATGCGGGGATCGGTCCCACAGGTCGTCCGCCACCCCCTCCATGGGCCAGAATGAGCCCCGTGCCTTCCCTGTTGCTGATCGAGGACGACGACGCCATCCGTACGGCCCTGGAGCTCTCCCTGACGCGCCAGGGACACCGGGTGGCCACCGCTGCCAGCGGCGAGGACGGTCTGAAGCTGCTGCGCGAGCAGCGGCCGGACCTCATCGTGCTGGATGTGATGCTGCCCGGCATCGACGGATTCGAGGTGTGCCGGCGCATCCGGCGCACCGACCAGCTGCCGATCATCCTGCTGACCGCCCGCAATGACGACATCGACGTGGTCGTCGGGCTGGAGTCGGGGGCGGACGACTACGTCGTCAAGCCCGTGCAGGGCCGGGTGCTGGACGCCCGGATCCGGGCGGTGCTGCGGCGCGGGGAGCGCGAGTCCACCGACTCGGCGACCTTCGGCAGCCTGGTCATCGACCGGTCGGCGATGACCGTGACCAAGAACGGCGAGGACCTGCAGCTGACGCCGACCGAGCTGCGGCTGCTGCTGGAGCTGAGCCGGCGGCCCGGTCAGGCGCTGTCCCGGCAGCAGTTGCTGCGGCTGGTGTGGGAGCACGACTACCTGGGCGACTCGCGCCTGGTGGACGCGTGTGTGCAGCGGCTGCGCGCCAAGGTGGAGGACGTGCCCTCCTCCCCGACCCTGATCCGTACCGTCCGTGGTGTCGGCTACCGCCTGGACGTTCCTCAGTGACCGAAACGCGTGGGGGGCCGCGCGGCTGGGCCGCGGGGCGCGAGGGAAGGCTGTCGGGGCTGCGGTTCACCAGCCTCCGGCTGCGACTGGTCGTGGTGTTCGCTCTGGTCGCGCTCACCGCCGCGGTGTCGGCGTCGGGCATTGCCTACTGGCTGAACCGGGAGGCGGTGCTCACCCGCGCCCAGGACGCGGTGCTGCGCGACTTCCGGCAGGAGATGCAGAACCGGGCCGGGGCGCTGCCGGAGCACCCCACACAGGACACGCTGCAGCGTGCCGCGGGCCAGATGGCCGCCGACAGCCAGCACTTCAGCGTGCTGCTGGTCGGCCAGGACACGAGCGGCAAGACGGTGTACGGCAACTCCGGCGGCATCAACGGCTTCTCGCTGGAGGACGTGCCCGAGTCGCTGCGCGCGGCCGTGGACAAGCGGCAGAAGGTGAGCGACTCCAACAAGGAGCCGTACCACCTGTACTGGCAGCGGGTCACGGACCACGGCACGCCGTATCTCGTGGCCGGTACGCGGGTGATCGGCGGCGGTCCGACGGGCTACATGGCGAAGTCCCTGGAACCCGAGGCCAAGGACCTCAACTCGCTGGCCTGGTCGCTGGGCATCGCCACCGCACTCGCGCTGATCGGTGCCGCGCTGCTCGCGCAGGCCGCCGCCACGACCGTACTGAAGCCGGTGCACCGGCTCGGGGTGGCCGCCCGGCGCCTGGGTGAGGGCAGGCTGGACACGCGGCTGCGGGTGTCCGGCACGGACGAACTCGCCGATCTGTCACGGACGTTCAACAACGCGGCCGAGGCGCTGGAGCAGCGGGTCGCGGAGATGGCCGCGCGGGACGACGCCTCGCGCCGGTTCGTGGCCGACATGTCGCACGAGCTGCGGACGCCGCTGACCGCCATCACCGCCGTGACGGAGGTCCTGGAGGAGGAGCTGGAGTCCGAGGCGGGGGGCATCGACCCCATGATCGAGCCCGCCGTACGGCTCGTCGTCAGCGAGACCCGGCGGCTGAACAACCTGGTCGAGAACCTGATGGAGGTCACCCGCTTCGACGCGGGCACCGCCCGGCTGGTCCTGGACGACGTCGACGTCGCCGACCAGATCACCGCCTGCATCGACGCCCGCGCCTGGCTGGACGCGGTCGAACTGGACGCCGCACGCGGCATCCACGCCAGCCTGGACCCGCGCCGGCTGGACGTCATCCTCGCCAACCTCATCGGCAACGCGCTCAAGCACGGCGGATCGCCGGTGCGGGTGTCGGTGCGCGAGGCGGAGGACGAGATGGTGATCCAGGTCCGCGACCACGGCCCCGGCATCCCCGAGGACGTCCTGCCGCACGTCTTCGACCGCTTCTACAAGGCGAGCGCCTCCCGGCCGCGCTCCGAGGGCAGCGGTCTCGGCCTGTCCATCGCCCTGGAGAACGCCCACATCCACGGCGGCGAGATCACCGCCGCCAACTCCCCTGACGGCGGCGCGGTGTTCACCCTGCGACTGCCCCGGGACGCCTCACGGCTGACCGAGGATCCGGACGCGGACCGGCCCGACGACAGGGCCGACTCGGCCGGCAAGGCCAACAGGAACGACGGTTCGAGAAAGGAGGGGTCATGACCGTACGGCGTCTGCTGGCGCTGCCCCTCCTGGGCGCGCTGCTCACCGGCTGCGGCATCCGGGCCACGGAGGTGCCGACCGACTTCGGGGCGGCGCCGTCCCGGGTGGCGTGCTCGCTGGCCGGGCCCGACGTGGCCACGCAGTCCTCGCACGGGGTGCCCGCGCAGGTCTTCCTGCTGTGCGGGGCGTCCCTGGTGACCGTCGACCGGACCGTGCGCGTCCCGGACGGCACCCCGGACGCCCGGCGCCGGGTGATCGTGGCCCAGGGGCTGCTGGACCAGCTCGCCGCTTCCCCGTCGGCCCCGGAGAAGGCGGCCGGCTACACGACGTACGTGCCGGGCGGCCTGAGCGTGTCCGGGCCCGGTCCGAAGGACCCCGAGGACACCCTGCGGCTGAGCAGCGCCCCGAGCCGCCTCAGCTCCTACGCCCTCGCGCAGCTGGTGTGCACCCTGTCCGACTCCGCCGCCACCGAGGGCGACGGCTCGGTCATCCTGGGCGGCCCGGGCACCGCCCCCCTGCGCCGGTACGACTGCACCGACGGCCTCCGCAACCGGCCGGGCACCGCCGAGCCTCCGTCGACCGAGGTCACGGACCGGTAGACGCGGGCGTGGGCAGCCGGGCCGCCGGGGCGGGGCGGCACGGGTGGCGCGGCGCGGGTGGCGCGGCGGCACCCCGTCGGCGCCGGCGAGCGACCCACCGCCGACCCGCCTCGCCCAGCGCCGGCACCCGGCACCCGGCACCCGGCACCCGGCACCCGGCACCCGGCACCCGGCACCCGGCACCCGGACAGGAAACCCCGGTGCGGAACCGATCGTGCCCGGCGCTGCGTCTTGGGGGGCGTGCAGCGTCAAGGCTCCATCGGCGGCAGCGCCGCGATCCGCATCCGTGTGACGGGGGGTGTCCTCCTCGTCGCCCACCTCGCCGTCGTCGCCTGGCTGATGCTGCGGCCCCTGGACGTGCCCTGGGTCATGCCCCCCAATGTGCGCCCCCTGGCCGGCATCCGGGCCGATCTGGCGCTGGGCTGGCCGGCGGCCGTCAGACCCCTCGGCGAGGGGCTGGGGCTGCTCGCCCCGCTGGGTGTGCTGCTGCCGATGGCGCACGGCAGGCTGACCGTCTCGACGCTCGCCTCGCTGATCCGTACGGCGGCCGCGTGCGCCCTGATCTCCCTCGGCATCGCCCTGCTGCAGACCGGTGTTCCGGGCAGGGTCGTGGACATCGACTCGCTGCTGCTGAACACCTTCGGCGCGCTCGTGGCCCACCTCGCGGTCGTCCCGGCCGGTCGTGCCCGGCTGCGACGCCGGGAGTCGTACGAGCACGTCGAGGCGGGGCCGGTCACCGTGCACGAGGAGCTGTCTCAGGGGCGTACCCCGACGATTCCCAGGGTCGGGATCGCACCGTAGAGCGATGCTTCGTCCCCTTCGTCTCCCTACTGTGGAAGACAGCTGGGGACGCCACTCGGGCGGCCCCGACCACCGGCCCGGAAGCGGGCCGAGACTTCGGAGGAGCCCTCATGACCGCCCTCGCCCGCCCCACCCACGGCCGCATGATCGGCGGAGTGTGCGCCGCGCTGGCACGGCGCTTCGGCACCTCCGCGACGACGATGCGGGTGATCTTCCTGCTGTCCTGCCTGCTGCCCGGACCGCAGTTCCTGCTCTACATAGCGTTGTGGATCCTGCTGCCCTCGGAGGACAAGGCCCGCACCGCCTGGTGAGTCCCGCGCACGCGAACGCCGCCGGGGCGCCCCCGGACGGACCGGGGCGCCCCGACGGCGTCTCGCGGAAGCCGGCCTCAGCCGACGCGGCTTCACACCGGAACCGGCCTCAGCCGACCGGGACCCCGTTCACCGGCAGGCCATGGGTAGGCAGACCCTTGGTCGGCAGCCCGCCCAGCAGGCCCGCGACCGGCTTGGTCGGACCCTCGGCGACGACGCTCTTCGCGACCGGCTGCGCGGCGGCGAGCCCCTTCCCGACGGCCGGCATCGCGGCGGCGACACCCCGTTCGGCCACCGGCTTGACCTGCTTCGGCGCCCCGCTGTCGGGCAGCGCCTGGATGATCTGGGCGGGGGGCAGCGTCTTGGTGACGGTGTCCAGGGTCTGCGCGGAGTCCGGGACGGCCGGGGCCGCGCCGGCCACGCCGGCACCGGCGGCAACGAAGGCGGCACCGAGGGCGGCGACACCGAGGGTCTTGGCAGCAGACTGCTTCATGGTGAATGCGTCCTTGAATGCGGAGACGGAGATCACAAACGATCCGAGCGGTCCATGACCGTAAACATGCCGGGCCGCCCGCCGCAAACACCGAAATGCGGACGCCTGGTGAACGCACGTCCGCATTCCCCGCCGAGGGTCGTCCGGCGACTAACTTCCCGAACCGCCAGAACCGCTGGTAGAGGCCGTCTGCTGGAACAGCCATTCGGATTTCAGCTCGGCATACCCGGGCTTGATGACGTCATTGATCATCGCGAGTCTTTCATCGAAAGGAATGAACGCTGATTTCATCGCATTGACGGAGAACCACTGCAGGTCGTCGAGCGTGTAACCGAATGCCTCGACGAGGTGCTCGAATTCCCGGCTCATGGTGGTGTGCGACATCAGCCGGTTGTCGGTGTTCACGGTGGCGCGGAAGTGCAGCCGGCGCAGCAGCCCGATGGGGTGCTCGGCGTAGGAGGACGCGGCCCCCGTCTGCAGGTTGGAGCTGGGGCACAGCTCCAGCGGGATCCGCTTGTCCCGGACGTACGAGGCCAGCCGGCCGAGCTTCACCGAGCCGTCCGCGCGGACCTCGATGTCGTCGATGATCCGCACGCCGTGGCCGAGCCGGTCGGCGCCGCACCACTGCAGCGCCTGCCAGATGGACGGCAGCCCGAAGGCCTCGCCGGCGTGGATGGTGAAGTGGTTGTTCTCGCGCTTGAGGTACTCGAAGGCGTCGAGGTGCCGGGTGGGCGGGTAGCCGGCCTCGGCGCCGGCGATGTCGAAGCCGACCACGCCACAGTCCCGGTAGCGGTTGGCGAGTTCGGCGATCTCCAGGGAGCGGGCCGCGTGCCGCATGGCGGTCAGCAGGGCGCCGATCCGGATCCGGCGGCCGTTCTCCCGGGCGAGCCGCTCGCCCTGCCGGAACCCCTCGTTGACGGCCTCGACCACCTGTTCCAGGGTCAGCCCCTGGGCGAGGTGCTGCTCGGGTGCGTACCGCACCTCGGCATAGACGACCCCGTCCGCGGCGAGATCCTCGGCGCACTCCCGGGCGACCCGGATCAGGGCCTCGCGGTTCTGCATCACGCCGACGGTGTGGCTGAAGGTCTCCAGATACCGTTCCAGCGAGCCGGAATCGGCGGCCTCGCGGAACCAGATGCCCAGCTTCTCCGGGTCACTCTCGGGCAGTTCCGAGTAACTGGTGTCCCGGGCGAGTTCGACGACGGTGCCCGGACGGAGCCCGCCGTCGAGATGATCGTGCAGCAGAACCTTGGGCGCCCGGCGGATCTGGTCCGGCGTCGGAACATGCGCCGGCACGGTCGCCGGGGCGGCCCCGGTCGGTGCAGTCTGGCTCGTCATCTCCGCACTCTAACGCCTACGCGCGTAGAGCGCCCGGTGTACGCGTCGGCTCTTTCCCGGCACTTTTCCGTCGATACGCAACGGTGACCGCCCACACGGGTTTCGTACACCCCGCCTTCTGCCACTGTTCTGTCATGGGACAGCAAGCGACGCCGGTCCGAACGGCCAGGCTCGGAAAGGCAGTCGGCCCGGAGCCGACGGCGATCAGCGGAGCGGTGCTGCTGCTCCCCGGCGGGGAGGAGGTCTCCGCCCGCAGGCCGTCCCCCGTATGGGCGGCGGCCTTCGTCCGCTCCCTGAGCCGCCGCATCGCCCGCGCGGGCCGCGAGGAAGGGCTGGCCGTCCACCCCGTGCAGTACCGCTACCGGGGCTGGAACGGCAGCGAGGCGCATCTCGCGGCGGACGCGGAATGGGCCGCGGACGAGGTCGTACGACGGTACGGGGACGTCCCCGTGTGCCTGGTCGGCGTGGACATGGGCGGGCGGGCGGCGCTGCGCGCGGGCGGGCACGAGGCCGTGAACTCCGTGGTCGCGCTCGCTCCCTGGCTGCCGGAGGAGGACGTCGCCGCTCCCGCCGAGCCGGTGAAACAGCTGGTGGGGCGCCGGGTGCTGATCGTGCACGGCACGAACGACGAACGGACCGATCCCGAGCTGTCGTTCCGGTTCGCCGCGCGGGCGAAGAAGGTGAACCGGGAGGTGTGCCGTTTCGAGGTGCACTCCGACGGTCATGGGCTGCACGGTCACCGCGACGAAGTGCTCTGTCTCTCCATGGACTTCGTGATGGGGGCGTTGTTCGGCCGCCCTGTCTCCCGGCCGGTGGAGGACGCGCTCGCCGCGCCGCCGCCGATCGGACTCCGGATGCCGTTGGCCGCGGGGTTCGGCAAGTCGTTGAGGCGGTAGGGCCCGGGGCCGCGGCGGGAGTTCGAGGGCAGGCCCTAGGCGGGCAGCAGACTGCCCCTTCTCGAGAGCAGGAACTTCTTGAAGGCCGCCACCGGGGGTGTGTCCGGCCGGTCGGCAAGCCAGGCGACGCCGATCTCGCGGGCCGCTCTCGGGGCCGTGACCGTCAGTTCCACGACTCCCGGCCTGGGGACCGTAGGGGGCGGCAGGAGGGCGACGCCCAGCCCCGCGGCCACCAGGCCCCGCAGCGTCTCCGCCTCCTCGCCCTCGAAGGCGATCCTCGGGCGGAAACCCGCCTGGCGGCACAGGTCGTCCGTGATCCGCCGGAGGCCGTAGCCCGGCTCCAGGGTGACGAAGGTTTCGTCGCAGGCCTCGGACAGGCGGATACGGCGGCGGGCGGCCAGCCGATGGTCGGCGGGGACGACCAGGCGGAGTTTCTGTTCGTCCAGGCGACGGGCGACCAGGTCGGGGGCGTCGGGCACCGGCGAGGTCAGGCACAGGTCCAGCTCGCCCGCCCGCAGCCCCTCCAGCATCGCCTCGCCGTAGTTCTGCACCAGGCTGAAGCGGACGCGCGGATGGTCGGCGCGGAAGGCGTGCAACAGGCCCGGTACGGTCTCCGCGCCCATGGTGTGCAGGAAACCGAACGCGACCTTGCCGGTGGCCGGGTCGGCGTCCGCGCGGACCTCCTCGGCGGCGCGCTCGATATCGGCGAGGGCGCGCTCGACGGAGGCCAGGAAGGTACGGCCGGCGGTGGTCAGGGAGACCGTGCGACCGTGCCGGGCGAACAGGTCCACCCCCAGGTCCTGCTCCAGCCGGGCCATCGCACGCGACAGGGTGGACTGCGGGACGTTCATCTCCTGGGCGGCCCGGGTGACGTGCTCGGTACGGGCCACGCCGGCGAAGTAGGCGAGACGGGGCGCGAGCAGCCTCGACATCTCACTCATGTCTTCTGTGTCACCGGACGGTGACAGCCGCTCCTGTGACCTCTGCTGATGCACCATGGGAACGATTATGACGATTCCATGCATTGGACGGATGAGAGGGACCGTCCCTACGGTCGAAGCATGTCTCCCGCAAGTACCGGGGCGTCCACCACCATGGACGCCGTCGCGCCCGTCCCCTCCTCCGACTCCGTGTCCGACTCCCGTATGACCCCGGGCGGCCCCGGCTACCGCCGGATGAGCCTCGCCCTCTTCCTCGCCGGAGTCGCGACCTTCGCACTCCTGTACTCCACGCAGGCCCTGCTGCCGTTGATCTCCGGCGAGTTCGGGGTCGCGGCGAGCGAGGCGAGCTGGACCGTGGCGGCCGCGACCGGCGGTCTGGCCCTGTTCGTCCTGCCCATGAGCGCCCTGTCGGAGCGCTTCGGGCGCCGTACGGTGATGACGGCCTCGCTGGCCGTCGCGGTGACGGTCGGGATGCTGGTGCCCTTCGCGCCGTCGATCGGCGCGCTGGTGGTGCTGCGGGCGGTGCAGGGCGCGGCGCTCGCCGGTCTGCCGGCCTCGGCGGCGGCATACCTGGCCGAGGAGGTCCGGCCCAAGGCGCTGGTCACGGCGATCGGCCTGTTCGTCGCGGGCAACAGCGTCGGCGGCATGAGCGGCCGGGTGATCACCGGCTGGGTGGCACAGGAGTGGGGCTGGCGCGTCTCGGTCGGCGTGATCGGCGCGATCGCGCTCGCGTGCGCGATGGCGTTCCGGCTGCTGCTGCCGGTCCCGAAGCACTTCCAGGCGGGTTCGTTGCGCCCGGGTGTGCTGCTCGGCACGGTCCGCGACCACCTCTCCGACCCGCTGCTGCGCCGCCTGTACGCGATCGGCGCCCTGTTCATGACGGTGTTCGGCGGCGTGTACACGGTGATCGGCTACCGCCTGACCGAGCAGCCGTTCGGGCTGCCGCAGGGCATCGTGGGCTCGATCTTCCTCGTGTACCTGGTGGGTACGGTGTCGGCGTCCACGGCGGGCCGTCTGGTGGGCCGCCTCGGCCGCCGGGGCGCGCTCTATCTGGCGGGCGGTACGACGGCGGCGGGCCTGCTCCTCTCGGTGGCCGGCTCGCTCCCCCTGGTGCTGCTGGGTCTGGTGCTGATCACGGCGGGTTTCTTCGCCGGGCACGCGGTCGCCTCCTCGGCGGTCGGCAAGACGGCCACGCACGGCCGCGCCCAGGCGTCGGCGCTCTACCAGTCCGCGTACTACATCGGTTCCAGCGCCGGCAGCACGGTCGGCGCGACCGCGTTCCGCGCCCACGGCTGGGCCGGCACGGTCGCGGTCGGTCTCCTCGCGGTCCTCGGCGTCGTGGCGATCACGGTCCTCGGTTCGCGGGCGGCCCGGGTGGCGGCCCGCCGGGAACCGGTCGCGGCGCACTGAGGCCGCGCGTTTCCCCCACACCTGTTCAGGTCCGGAAGCCAAGTGGTCTGAGCTGGGCTTTTTCGCGCTCGGGGGGCCATTGTCAGTGGGCTGCGGTAGCTTCCCAAGTGCTGGGGCGCGACGGCGCGCTGCAGATAAGGCCACAGGGGTGGGTGGACGATGGGCAACAGCACGGCGACGCCGGACCTCGACGTCGCACTGGAGAAGCACCGGACCGAGCTGACCGGGTACTGCTACCGGATGCTCGGTTCCTCCTTCGAGGCCGAGGACGCGGTGCAGGACACCCTGGTGCGGGCCTGGCGCAGTTACGAGAAGTTCGAGGGCCGTTCCTCCCTGCGCTCCTGGCTGTACCGGATCGCGACGAACGTGTGCCTGGACATGCTGACGGCGGGCAGCAAACGGGCCCGCCCGATGGACCTGACCGAGTCCACGCCGCTCGCCCAGGCGGCGCTCGCCCCCCGCCCGGACAACACGTGGCTCGAGCCGGTGCCGGACGCGCGCGTGCTGCCGGCGGTGGACGATCCGGCGGAAGCGGCGGTCGCCAAGGAGTCGATCCGGCTGGCCTTCATGGCGGCCCTCCAGCAGCTGCCGCCCAAGCAGCGGGCGGTACTCATCCTGCGCGAGGTGCTGGCCTGGAAGGCGAGCGAGGTCGCCGAGCTGCTGGGCACCACGGTCGCCTCGGTCAACAGCGCGCTGCAGCGGGCCCGGGCCACCCTCGCCGAGCGCGAGGCCGCGGGCGACGCGGGCGCGGTGTCCGACCCGCTGGACGAGGAGCAGCAAAAGCTCCTGGAGCGATACCTCAAGGCGTTCGAGGGCTACGACATGACGGCCCTGACGGCGTTGCTCCACGAGGACGCCATCATGACGATGCCGCCGTTCGACCTGTGGCTGCGCGGCCCGGCCGACATCACCGGTTTCATGACCACCCTCGGCGCCTCCTGCGCCGGCTCCCGCCTGCTGCCGGTCCAGGCCAACGGCCTGCCGGGCTTCGCGCACTACAAGCCGGACGAGGAGAAGGGCGGTTTCAGCCCCTGGGCGGTGCAGGTCCTGGAGATCTCAGACGGCCGGATCACCGGTTTCCACTGCTTCCTCGACACCCAGCGCTGGTTCCCCCTCTTCGGCCTGCCCCTCCACCTGGAGGCGGAGCCCGACGAGGTCGAGGAGGGCGTGTAGCGCGGGATCGGGGTCCCGCAGCCGGATCCGCCCGCCGGCCCGGCGGGCGGCCAGCTCCAGCCGGGCCAGCGCATCCACGACCGCGAGCCCCGGGGGCCCGAGCCCGCCCACGTCACACACGACGACTCCGGCCCCGGTGCCCTCCAGCAGCGCCCGCACCTCGGCACAGAACCCCGGAACCCGGTCACGGCTGACGGGGCCGGGCAGCACGAGCACGGCGGGGGTCTTGGCATCCACGCGCGGTAGACCGGCGAGAGGTGCGGAACTCATCGCGGGCGTGTGAGCACGGGCTCTCCCGACCCGTCGAAGATCACATTGACCAGTTCCTCTCCTCCCCCCAGGGTTGGCCCTGTGGCGGGGGTGCTGAGCGGGTTCGCGGTGATCGCGGTCGTCATCGGGGTGGGCTATGTGCTCGGGCGGCGCGAGACGCTCGGCGAGCAGGGCCGTGAGGTGCTGACGCGGCTCGCCTTCACCGTGGCCGGTCCCGCACTCCTCTTCACGACCCTCGCCAGGGCCGACCTCTCGGTCCTCTTCTCCGGCCGCCTGCTGGTGACGGCTCTGAGCACGGCGGCGGTCGCCGGGGTCTTCGTGACGGTCGGCGCGCTTCGGCGGTGGGGCGTGGGCCGTACGACGATCGGCGCCCTGTGCTCCGGTTACGTCAACTCGGGCAACCTCGGTATCCCGATCGCCGCGTATGTGCTGGGCGACGCGTCGCTGGTGGCGCCGGTGCTGCTGTTCCAGGTCGTCCTGGTCACTCCCGTCGCCCTCACGGTCCTGGACCTGTCCGGCATGGGCGAGAAGGGCACGGTGTGGCGGCGCCTGCTGACCCCGCTGCGGAACCCGATAGCCGTGGGCTCCCTGTCCGGGGTCGTGGTGTCGGCGGCGGGCTGGAAGGTGCCCGGCCCGGTCATGGACCCGCTCACGCTGATCGGCAACATGTCCGTCCCGGCGGCCCTGCTGGTCTTCGGCATGTCCGTGCACGGCAGCGCGGCCCCCGGCCGGGGACGGGACCGGCAGCTGGTCCTGCTGTC
Organism: Streptomyces sp. NPDC045022; assembly: GCF_056432605.1. NCBI lineage: Bacteria > Bacillati > Actinomycetota > Actinomycetes > Kitasatosporales > Streptomycetaceae > Streptomyces > Streptomyces sp. NPDC045022. The sequence goes on along the minus strand of NZ_JBWKIR010000020.1, from coordinate 128,557 downwards.
GGTCGCACTGAAGTCACTGGCCCAGCCGCTGGTCGCCTGGGCCCTGGCCACTACCGTCTTCGGCCTGCACGGCGCCCCCCTGCTGGACGTGGTGGTGACCTCAGCCCTCCCGGCCGCGCAGAACCTCTTCACCTACGCCAGCCGCTACCGGGTGGCCGAGTCCCTGGCCCGCGAGTCGGTCCTGCTGTCCACCGTGGTGTCGGTGCCGGTGCTGGTGGGGGTGGCGGCGGTGCTGGGCTGACGCCGGGTCAGTCGACGGGGAACTCGCCGGTGTCGATCGTGACGCCGAACGGCTCCGGCAGCTTGATCGGATCGCCGAACTTCACCGCGCTGAGGACCCGGTGGACCTCGCCCTTCGGCTCTCCGTACAGCGTCGCGGTGGGGCCTCCGGGAGCCCACCGGTCGATGAGGAGGTAGAGCGGGATGCCTGCGGTCGCGTAGGCCGCGGGCTTGCCGACGCGGTCGTGCCGCGCGTTGGACCTGGAGGTCACCTCGACGACGAGCTCGGCGAGGGCGGCGGGGATGTGGGACTCCGTCTCCGTGCATTCCCGCACCGGAGCCACCAGCAGGTCCGGGATGAGCATGCCCAGCCGTGACGGCACGGCGATGGCCTGGGTCTGGAAGATCCCCCAGTCCTCGGGGACCACGGAGTAGTGGCGACGCTGGATACGTTCCGCGATCACGTTGCGGCGGGACGCGGGAGCAGGTGACACGGTGATGACCCCCTCGATGATCTCCACCTTGCTGCCCTCGGGCCGTTCCGTCTCCTCCCAGAACCGGACGAGGTCGTCCCAGTTCTGGTCGGGGGGGCGGTCCCCTATCGCTGCGTCACCGATCCCAGGATGCCGAACGGGACCGGCGGAGGTCCACCGATCCCGTTCACCCGAATGGGGAAACCGCAGGTCAGGCGATACGTTCCAGCACCACCGGCGACGCGGTGAAGTCCGTGCCCGGCGCCGCGATGTCGTACGAGCCCCGCACCGCCTGGAGGGCGTAGTCGAAGCGCTCGGGGGTGTCGGTGTGCAGGGTGAGGAGCGGCTGGCCCTCCGCCACCGTGTCGCCCGGCTTGGCGTGCAGTTCGACGCCCGCCGCCGCCTGCACCGGGTCCTCCTTGCGGGCGCGGCCGGCGCCCAGGCGCCAGGCGGCGACACCGATGTCGTAGGCGTCCAGGCGGGTCAGCACGCCGGCGGACGGCGCCTTGATGACGTGCTGTTCCTTCGAGGTGGGCAGCGGCGCGTCCGGGTCGCCACCCTGCGCCGCGATCATCCGGCGCCACACGTCCATCGCCGAGCCGTCGGCCAGCGCCTTGGCGGGGTCGGCGTCCTTGATGCCGGCGGCGTCGAGCATTTCGCGGGCCAGGGCGATGGTCAGCTCGACCACGTCCGCCGGGCCGCCGCCCGCCAGGACCTCCACCGACTCGCGGACCTCGAGCGCGTTGCCGGCCGTGAGGCCGAGCGGGGTGGCCATGTCCGTCAGGAGCGCGACCGTCTTCACGCCGTGGTCCGTGCCCAGGCCGACCATGGTGGACGCCAGCTCCCGCGCGTCCTCGATGGTCTTCATGAAGGCACCGGTGCCGACCTTCACGTCCAGGACCAGGGAGCCGGTGCCCTCGGCGATCTTCTTCGACATGATCGAGGAGGCGATCAGCGGGATCGCCTCGACCGTGCCGGTGACGTCGCGCAGCGCGTACAGCTTCTTGTCCGCCGGGGCCAGGCCGTCGCCCGCCGCGCAGATCACCGCGCCTGTCGTGTCCAGGACCTGCAGCATCTCCTCGTTGGAGAGCAGGGCGCGCCAGCCCGGGATCGACTCCAGCTTGTCCAGCGTGCCGCCGGTGTGGCCGAGGCCCCGGCCGGAGAGCTGGGGCACGGCGGCACCGCAGGCCGCCACGAGCGGCGCCAGGGGCAGCGTGATCTTGTCGCCGACGCCGCCCGTGGAGTGCTTGTCGGCCGTCGGGCGGGACAGCGCCGAGAAGTCCATGCGCTCACCGGAGGCGATCATGGCCGCCGTCCAGCGGGCGATCTCGCGGCGGTTCATGCCGTTGAGCAGGATCGCCATGGCGAGCGCGGACATCTGCTCGTCGGCGACCTCGCCGCGGGTGTACGCGTCGATGACCCAGTCGATCTGCTCGTCGGTCAGCTCACCGCGGTCCCGCTTGGTGCGGATGACGGAGATGGCGTCCATGGCCATGGCTGATGGCTTCCTTCCGGAGGTGCGAAGTGCACGGCCCCCCTGAGCGGGTCAGGGGGGCCGTACGGGAGTTACTTGGTGAGATGGTCCGGGCCGAAGGCCTGGGGCAGCATCTCGGAGAGCGGGAGGACGCCCTCGGGGGTGTCCAGCAGCAGGCCGGGGCCGCCGAACTCGTACAGCAGCTGGCGGCAGCGGCCGCACGGCACGAGCAGGGCGCCGGTGCCGTCGACGCAGGTGAAGTGCGTCAGGCGGCCCCCGCCGGTGCGCTGCAGTTGCGAGACCAGCCCGCACTCGGCGCACAGGCCGAGCCCGTAGGAGGCGTTCTCGACGTTGCAGCCGGTGACCGTGCGCCCGTCGTCGACCAGGGCCGCCACGCCGACCGGGTACCCCGAGTAGGGGGCGTAGGCGTGGGCCATGGCCTCCCGCGCCTCGGCGCGCAGCGCCTCCCAGTCGAACCCGTCGGCCGGGGCCGGCGTCACTTGCCCTGGCCCTTCCGGTACCGCATGCCGTCCGCCTTCGGCATCCGCAGGCGCTGCGCGGACAGCGAGAGCACGAGCAGCGTGACGACGTACGGGGTGGCGCCCACGAAGTCGCTCGGGACCTCGTCGGTGAGCAGGTACCAGACCAGGACGAGCGCGGCCACGAACAGGCTGATCGCGCCCTGCCACAGGCTGGTGCGGTACAGCTTCCAGCCGGCGAGGATCACCAGCAGCACGACCAGCAGGAGCAGCAGCGCGTGCACGGTGGTGCCGCCGTTGCGCAGCTGGAGCGCGTCGGAGTAGCCGAACAGGCCCGCGCCCATCGCCAGACCGCCGGGGCGCCAGTTGCCGAAGATCATGGCCGCGAGGCCGATGTAGCCGCGGCCTCCGGTCTGGGCCTCCAGATAGGTGTGGGAGGTGACCAGCGCGAGGAAGGCGCCGCCGAGTCCGGCGAGGCCGCCGGAGACGGCCACGGCCGCGTACTTGTAGCGGTAGACGTTGACGCCCAGCGACTCCGCGGCGACCGGGTTCTCGCCGCAGGAGCGCAGCCGCAGACCGAACGGGGTGCGCCACAGCAGCCACCAGCTGCCGATGAACAGCAGCACGGCCAGGATCGTCACCACGGACAGGTTGGTGATCAGACCGCCGATGATGCCGGCCAGGTCGGAGATCAGGAACCAGTGGTGCTTCTCGATCGACGCGAGGCCGTCCGAGAGGCCGGGAAGGGTGACGTGGGGCAGCGAGTCCGCGGGCGGGGACTGCTTGGGGTTGCCGCCCGCCTCCGCCGCCTTGCCGTCGGCGAAGAAGAGCTTGGCGAGGTACTGGGTGATACCGAGCGCGAGCAGGTTGACCGCGACACCGGAGACGATGTGGTCGACGCCGAAGGTGATGGTGGCGACGGCGTGCACCAGGCCGCCGAGGACACCGAAGCCGACGCCGCACAGCAGGCCGAGCCAGGGGCTGGACTGCCAGCCGATCCAGCCGGCTCCGAACGTGCCGAGGATCATCATGCCCTCGAGGCCGATGTTGACCACGCCGGCCCGCTCCGACCACAGACCCGCGAGACCGGCGAGGCCGATCGGCACGGCGAGGCCGAGGGCGGCGGCGACCTGTCCGGCGGAGTCGAGCTGGTCGGCGCCGGTGATCACGCGGACCGCGGCGAGGAGCAGCAGCGCACCCGCGACGATCATGAGGGTCAGTCCGAGGGAGCGGCCGGAGCGCTGGGGCGCGCCCGCCGCCTTGGGTGCCGCCGGCGGCGGCGCGTCGGTCATCGTGGCAGTCATCACGCCACCTCCTGCTTCTTCGTCGGAGCGGCGGCCTGGGCGGCGAGCTCGGCGCCGACCCGCTGCTGCTGGCGCTTCATGCCGTAACGGCGTACGACCTCGTAGGCGATGACGACGCACAGGACGATGACGCCCTGGATGACGCCGAGGATCTCCTTGTCGTAGCCCTGGAACTCCAGGTGGTTGGTGGTGCGCTCCAGGAAGCCCCACAGCAGGGCGCCGAGCGCGATCCCGATCGGGTTGTTGCGGCCGAGCAGCGCGATGGCGATGCCGGTGAAGCCGATGCCCGCCGGGAAGTCGTTGCTGAACGCGTGGCTGTCGTTGAGCAGGGTCGGCATGCCGATGAGACCGGCCACCGCACCCGAGATGATCATGCTGGTGGCGATCATCTTCTTCACCGAGACACCGCTCGCGCTGGCCGCGCTCTCGGACTGGCCGACGGTGCGCAGGTCGAAGCCGAACCGGGTGCGGCCGAGCACGAACCAGTACGCGATGCCGACGAGCACCGCGATGACGATGAAGCCCCACAGCACACCGGCCGGGCCGGTGTCGAAGCTGAAGAAGTACGAGGACGACGGCAGCGGCTTGGTGGAGACGGTGGTGCCCGCCGCGTCGAGCTGGGCCAGCTTCCCCGGCTGCAGCAGGTAGGCGATGATCGCGGTGGCGATCGAGTTCAGCATGATCGTCGAGATGACCTCGCTGACCCCGCGGGTCACCTTGAGGATGCCGGCGATGGAGGCCCACAGGGCGCCGGTGGCCATGGCGCAGAGGATGATCAGCGGGATGGCGATCCAGCCGGGCACGGTCAGCGCGCCGCCGAGGACGGCCGCGATGAACGCGGCGAGCCGGTACTGGCCGTCGACACCGATGTTGAACAGGTTCATGCGGAAGCCGATGGCCACCGCGACACCGGCCAGGTAGTACGTCGTGGCCTTGTTCAGGATGTAGACCTGGCTGTCGCTGGCGAAGCCGTAGGTCGTCATGTCGCTGAAGGCGGCGCCGGGGTTCTTGCCGGTCGCGAGGATCACCAGGGCGGTGACGACGAGCGCGGCGACGATCGCCAGCAGCGGCGCCGCGATCCCGAGGAGCAGCCGCTCCTTGTCGATCCGTGAGGTCAGCTTCTTCATCGCTCGTCGTCCTCTGTGTGCTCCAGGTGGCCGGTGGCCGCACCCGTCATGGCGGAGCCCAGCTCTTCGGGGGTGATCGTGGCGGGGTCGGCGTCGGCGACCAGGCGGCCGCGGTACATCACCCGCAGGGTGTCGGAGAGCCCGATCAGCTCGTCCAGGTCCGCGGAGATCAGCAGCACGGCCAGGCCCTCGCGGCGGGCCTCGCGGATGTAGTCCCAGATCGCGGCCTGCGCGCCGACGTCCACACCGCGGGTGGGGTGGGCGGCGATGAGCAGCTTCGGGTCGTGGCTCATCTCGCGGCCGACGATCAGCTTCTGCTGGTTGCCGCCGGACAGCGAGGCCGCGGTCACGTCGATGCCGGGGGTGCGGACGTCGTACGCCTGCACGATCCGCTCGGTGTCGGCGCGGGCCGCCTTGATGTCGATCAGGCCGCCGCGCGAGTTGGGCCGCTCGGAGACATGGCCGAGGATGCGGTTCTCCCACAGCGGTGCTTCCAGGAGCAGGCCGTGGCGGTGGCGGTCCTCGGGGATGTAGCCGATGCCCGCCTCGCGGCGGTTGCGGGTCGGCGCGTGGGAGATGTCGACGTCGTCGAGCGTGATGACGCCGGCGTCGGGGTGGCGCATGCCCATGATCGCCTCGACCAGCTCGGACTGGCCGTTGCCCTCCACACCGGCGATGCCCAGGACCTCGCCCTTGTGGATGGTGAAGGAGATCTCGTCGAGGATGATCCGCTCGACGCCGTCGAGGTCGGTCTGCGTCAGGTGCAGACCGTCCAGCTTGAGCATCGGGACGTCCGTGACGGTGGACTCCTCGGTCTCCGGCGTCGGGAGTTCGCTGCCGACCATCAGCTCGGCGAGCTGCTTGGGGGTGGTGCCCCGCGGCTCGACGGTGCCTACGGTGGTGCCGCGCCGGATGACGGTGATCTCGTCGGCGACGGAGAGCACCTCGCCCAGCTTGTGGGAGATGAAGATGACGGTGAGGCCCTCGGCCTTGAGCTCGCGCAGGTTGGCGAAGAGGGCGTCGACCTCCTGCGGCACGAGGACGGCGGTGGGCTCGTCCAGGATGAGGGTCTTGGCGCCCCGGTAGAGGACCTTGAGGATCTCCACGCGCTGACGGTCGGCGACGCCCAGCTCCTCGACGAGGACGTCGGGGCGGACGTTCAGACCGTACGCGTCGGAGATCTCCTTGATCCTGGTGCGTGCCTTGCCCCCGATACCGTGCAGCTTCTCCGCGCCGAGGACGACGTTCTCGAGCACGGTGAGGTTGTCGGCGAGCATGAAGTGCTGGTGCACCATGCCGATGCCGCGGGCGATGGCGTCGCCGGGGTTGTGCAGGACGACCCGTTCGCCGTTGACCGTGATGGTGCCCTCGTCCGGCTGCTGCATGCCGTAGAGGATCTTCATCAGGGTGGACTTGCCGGCGCCGTTCTCGCCGCACAGGGCGTGGACGGTGCCGGTGCGGACCGTGATGTCGATGTCGCGGTTGGCGACGACGCCGGGGAAGCGCTTGGTGATGCCGCGCAGTTCGACGGCAGCGGGAGGGCTGGACGCGTTGATGGCGCACTCTCCTCGGGGAAAGGGGCTGCGGGGAGGGGGCAGGCGTCGGCGACGCTAGCGCGGCAACTCCGCGCTACACGCGTAGAGTTGACACATTGTTATGGCTCGGCGGGGGGCTCCGGAAGGCGCCCCCGCGCCGAGCCTGGGTCCGGCGGGACCCGTCAGGTCACGGGGTGGTCTTGACCTTGATCGAGCCGTCGACGATCTTCTTCTTCGCCGCGTCCAGCTTGGACTGGACGTCGTCGATGAAGCCACCGCTGGTGGCCAGCGAGACGCCGTCCTTGGCGAGCGAGTAGGTGGTGGTGCCGGTCAGCGGCTTGCCGTCCTGCACGGACTTGACGAAGTCGTAGACACCGACGTCGACGTTCTTGACCATCGAGGTCAGGATCGCCTTCTTGTACTTGGCCAGACCCGGGACGTTGTACTGGTCGGAGTCCACGCCGATGGCCCAGGCGCCCTTGGCGCCGCTCACGGCCTCGATCGCGCCGTTGCCGGAGGAGCCGGCCGCCGTGTAGACGACGTCGGCGCCGTTGTCCAGCATGCCCTGCGCGGCTTCCTTGCCCTTGTCGGGGCTGGAGAAGCCGGACAGGTCGGTGCCGTGGCTCAGGTACTGGACGTCGACCTTGGCCTTGGCGTTGGTGTCCTTGACGCCCTGGACGTAGCCCGCCTCGAACTTCTTGATCAGCGGGGTGTCGACACCGCCGATGAAGCCGACGTGGTCCTTCTTGGTCTTCAGCGCCGCGGCGACACCGGCCAGGTAGGAGCCCTGCTCCTCGGTGAAGGTGATGCTGTCGACGTTCTTGGCGTCCACCACGGAGTCGATGATGCCGAAGCTGGTCTTCGGGAACTTGGCCGCGACCTTGGACATGGCGGTGGCGTAGGAGAAACCGACGCCGATGACCGGGCTGTAACCGGCCTGGGCCAGGTCCGACAGGCGCTGCTCGCGGTCGGCCTCGGTGTCCGAGGTCTTGGCGGTCAGCTCCTTGATCTCGCCACCGAACTCCTTCTTGGCCTTGTCGGCACCGCGCGCGGCGGAGTCGTTGAAGGAACGGTCACCACGGCCGCCGACGTCAAAGGCGAGGCCGATCTTGACGCCCTTGCCGGCGCCCGTGGAGGAGGACGGGCTGGACTCGTTGTCGGAGGAGGTGCTGCCACATGCAGTGGCAGTCACGGCGAGAGCTGCGGTCGCGATACACGCAGCGGAAAGCTTGGCTACCCGGCGCACGGGAAGGCTCCTTCACCTGACCTGAGCGCCATGTCGGCGCTTGATGTGAGCACCATGCCAGTGCTCCAGCCGGGACGCCCCGTCGGCGTCGGCTTCGCGGCATCGTAACGCGCGTAGATGTCGCAAAAAACCCTCTCGCGAAGCCGTTATCGATTCGAGGCAAACAGCATCTGAACTCGGGCTCTCAGCCCTCTCACACCCCTGTTGCGCACCGTGTGCGAATGGCTTACGAGCGTGTTGCGCCGGACAGGGGAGTGCGCCTAAGGGGGGCACCGGAGGCGCCCCCGCGGACCGGGGACGCCCGCCCGGCTCCGTCAGCCCTGGGCCGGGTCGGTCTCCAGGAAGGCGGCGGCGGTGAACATCTCCACCCCGACCGTGATCGCGTACTCGTCCGCGTCGAAGTCGCCCTGGTGCAGGTCGCGCACCGTGCGCTCACCGGGCCGGCGTACCCCGAGACGGGCCATCGCGCCGGGCACGCGCTCCAGGTACCAGGAGAAGTCCTCGCCGCCGAGGCTCTGCTCCGTGCTCTCGATGGCGTCCCGGCCACGCCGGGCGGCCATCGCCCTGCGCAGCAGCTCGGTGGACTCCCGGTCGTTGACGACGGGGGGTACGCCCCGGACGTAATTGATCTCCGACTTGGCCCGGTGCAGGGTCGCGACCTCGTCGATCGCCGCGTGCACGATGTCGGGGGCCTCCCGCCAGGCCTCCAGGTCCAGGCAGCGCACGGTGCCGGACAGCTCCGCGTGCTGCGGGACCACGTTCGGGGCGTGGCCCGACTCGATCCGGCCCCAGGTGAGGGCGAGGCCGGCCCGGGTGTCGACGCGGCGGGCGATCAGCGCGGGCACGTCGACGGCGACGCGGGCGGCGGCGGTGACCAGGTCCGTGGTCAGATGAGGCCGAGCGGTATGCCCACCCGGCCCGTCGAGGGAGATCTCCAGCCGGTCGCACGCACTCGTGATCGGCCCGTGCCGCAGCCCGACCTTCCCGGCGTCCACCCTGGGGTCGCAGTGCACGGCGAGGATCCGGCTCACTCCGGTTAGCGCCCCGTCCTGGATGGCGTCCAGGGCGCCGCCGGGCAGCACCTCCTCGGCGGGCTGGAAGATCAGCCGCACCGGGCGGGGCAGCAGACCCTTGGCGTGCAGGTCGGCGAGGACGAGCCCGGTGCCGAGCACCACGGTCGTGTGCACATCGTGACCGCACGCGTGGGCCCGGTCCGGCACGGTCGACCGGTAGGGGCAGTCGGTCTTGGTGTCCGGGATGGGCAGGGCGTCGATGTCCGCACGCAGCGCGAGCACCGGTCCGGCCGACCGCTCGGCGCCGGCCAGTCCGATGTCACAGACGAGTCCGGTTCCGGTGCTGAGGACACGGGGCCGGAGCCCTGCCTGCTCCAGCCGCTCCTTGATCGCAGCGGTCGTACGGAACTCCTGATTGCCCAGCTCGGGGTGCATGTGCAAGTCACGACGGAAGGCGACGAGTTCATCGTGCAGGGACTCGCTCAGCCTCCCGGGGAGCACATCCCCCGGGAGGCCGGCCTCGGACTCTAGGGACATCAATTGCTTCACCCTCTGAAGGGTAGGCCGCCCGACTGATCAACTACCCCTCGATCAAAAAAAGTTCAGCCCGTTAGGGGAAGAAAATCTGCCCGGCGGACGCATGGCGGCGGACTCTGATGGGTAAAACCTCTGTTTCCTCCTTCCACGGATACCACGCCTCGCCTGAGTCACGCTCGTCATGTCCACGAACCGGACCTCAGAGTGGATCGCGTCCCGGTAGGGTCCGCAGCCGTGAGCGACTCGACGGCGGACTTCCTGCGGACCACCCGGACCTCCTACGACGCGATGGCCAAGGACTACACGGCCGCCCACCCCACCGGCCTCTCCCACCCGCTGGACAACGGCCTTATCACCGCCTTCGCCGAGCTGGTCACGGCGAACGGCACCGCCCCCGTGGCGGACCTGGGCAGCGGCCCCGGACACGTCACCGCACTGCTCCACGAGAGGGGCGTCCCGGCCTTCGGTGTGGACCTCTCCCCTGCCATGGTGGCCCTGGCCCGCCAGGCCCACCCGCACCTGCGCTTCCATGTCGGATCGATGACGTCCCTGGACCTGCCGGACAGCACCCTGGGCGGCATCCTCGCCCTGTACTCCACGATCCACGTACCCGACGCCCACCTGCCGAAGGCCTTCGCGGAATTCCACCGCACCCTGACCCCCGGCGGCCTGGTCCTCCTCGCCTTCCAGACCGGCACCGAGCCGGGCGGGCTCCACCTCACGGAACGCTTCGGCCACGAGATGGACCTCGACTACTACTGGCGTACACCCGAACAGGTAACGGCCGCCCTCGCCGAGGCAGCCCTGACCCTGGTGGCGACGGTACGGCGAGAGCCGACCGGCGAGGAGAAACGCCCCCGGGCGTTCGTACTGGCCCGGAGGGGTGAAGCCGGGCAGGGGCGCTAGAAGTACTCGACCTTCTGGCCGTCCGGGACCTGGTAGCAGCCGGAGACGACGTCCACGCTCAGCATCGGAGGATTGTCCTTGGCCATCTGGATGATGTGCACACCGGCCTTCTTCGCGTCGTTGTCAGCCGTGAGGCTCAGGTTCTTGTTCTTGCTGGTGTCCCGCCCGGATTCGACGATCTTCCAGCCGTGCTTCGGCAGTGCCACACAGCGACTGAGTATCCGTACTCATGCCGGTGAGTGGGACGAGGGTGGCACCGACGTGCGGCCGCCGCCCACGCCCTACGCCAACCCCATCGCCGATAGGCGGTGTACGTCGCGGGCCGTGCCCGTCACGCCCGACAGGAAGCCCTGTGCCCGGGGGGACGCGTTCTCGGTCAGCCATGACGGGTCGATGTCGCAGACCGCCACGCGGACTCCGGTGCCGGCCAGCGCGAGCGGCAGGGTGTGGACGACCGTCGACGGGAAGCTGAGGACCGTACGGCCGATGGGGCCCCGGCGGGCGATCAGTTCCAGGGGGAGGTCCGGGCGGACTATCTCCAGCCCGGTCTCGGCGGCCAGCCGGTGCAGTTTCTCCGCGCTCTCGCGGCGGTGGGCGAAGTAGCGGGTGGCTCCATGGGCGCCGGCCAGGCCGCGGACGGCCTCCACGTAGCGGTCACCGTCCACGACCCCGGTCTCCACCAGGGACGTGCCGACCATGTCCGCACCCTTGGTGATGCGCGGCGGCCCGAAGCGGGCCCGGGTCCAGGAGAAGTCGTTGGCCGTGACGGTGACGCCCTGCGGGATCTCCGTCACCGGCATGGAGGAGAAGACCTCGACCCGGCGGCGCGCACTGGGCGTCAGCCGGCGGCGGGCGGCGGAGGACACCGGCGCGAACAGCAGGTCACGCGGGCCGGGGCGGCCGCCCTTGCGGTGCCAGCGGACCAAGCGCTCTCCCCGGGCCAGCTGGGCGACGAACTCCATCGTCGCCGTGCCGTCGTCGACCACGACCAGATCGTGAGCCCGGGTGATCGTCAGCAGCAGTTGCACATAGCGGGAGAACGGGTCTCCCATGACGATGCGGTCGGCCCGGCGCAGGGAGCCCGCCAGGCCGCCGATCGTGTGGAAGGGCGCGGTCGTACCGCCCCGCGCCTCCTCCCAGCGCACCCGGTACCCCTCGTCCCGGGCCAGGTCGGCCATGCGGCGCAGCTGGCCCCGGGTCATGGGGTCGGTCGGGGACAGGACGACGACCGTGAGCTGCGGGCCGGCCGCCGGGGTCTCACCGGCCACCGTCCGCCGTACCTGCGCGGGCACGGACGGCAGGGTGCCCGGCTCCGCTGCGCGCAGGCCGCGCAGATGCGCCCACTCCAGTACGTTCAGCAGCTGGACCGGGCTCTCCACGAAGGCGAGCGTGCGGGGAGGTTGGCCGGTGTGACCGGCGCGGGGGCTCATCGGCGTACGACCGTCCCGTCGTAGGGCAATCCGTCAGGCGATGGGGGTGCTCAGACCGCGACCGGTTCGCCCGCGGCCGCGGCGATCTCCGCCTCGGCGACGACGCCACTGACGCGGCGCAGCTTCTTCATCGGGCCCAGCTCGGAGTCGTAGACCTTCTTGACGCCGTCACCGAGGGAGGCCTCGATGGTGCGGATGTCGCGGACGAGGCGGGTGAGGCCCTGCGGCTCCACCGAGGCGGCCTGGTCGGAGCCCCACATGGCGCGGTCGAGGGTGATGTGGCGCTCGACGAACACCGCGCCCAGCGCGACCGCCGCCAGCGTGGTCTGCAGGCCCGTCTCGTGGCCGGAGTAGCCGATCGGGACGTTCGGGTACTCCTTCTCCAGCGTGTTGATCACGCGGAGGTTCAGTTCCTCGGCCTTGGCCGGGTAGGTGGAGGTGGCGTGGCACATGAGGATGTTGTCCGAGCCGAGGACCTCGACCGCGTGGCGGATCTGCTTCGGGGTGGACATGCCGGTGGAGAGGATGACCGCGCGGCCGGTGGCGCGCAGGGCGCGCAGCAGCTCGTCGTCGGTGAGGGACGCGGAGGCGACCTTGTGGGCGGGGACGTCGAACTTCTCCAGGAAGGCGACGGCCTCGGTGTCCCACGGGGAGGCGAACCAGGCGATCCCCTTCTCCTTGCAGTACTCGTCGATCCGGCGGTACTCGTCCTCGCCGAACTCCACCCGGTGGCGGTAGTCGATGTAGGTCATCCGGCCCCAGGGGGTGTCGCGCTCGATGTCCCACTGGTCGCGCGGGGTGCAGATCTCCGGGGTGCGCTTCTGGAACTTCACGGCGTCACAGCCGGCCTCGGCGGCCACGTCGATCAGCTTGAAGGCGTTCTCCAGCTCACCGTTGTGGTTGATGCCGATCTCGCCGCAGATGTAGACGGGACGGCCGGGGCCGACCTCGCGCGAACCGAACGTACGCAGACGGGAGTTGGTGCTCATCGGGGGATGTCCTTACTTGGGGAGGGAATCGAGAGAGGGGCCGAGGATCCAGCTGGCGATCTCTCGGATCGCGCCGTCACCGCCGGGGACGGTGGTGACCGCGCGTGCGGCGCCGCGTACGACGTCATGGGCGCTTGCGACCGCCACGGGCCAGCCGACGAGGGCGAAGCACGGGAGGTCGTTGACGTCGTTGCCGACGTAGAGCACGCGCTCCGGCGCGATGCCCTGCTCCTCGCACCACTGCTTGAGGGCGAGGTCCTTGCGGTCGATGCCGTGCAGCACCGGGAGCTTGAGCTTCCGGGCGCGGGCGGCGACCACCGGGTTCTGTTCCGTGGACAGGATCAGCATCTTCAGGCCGCTCTTGCGCAGCGCCGCGATGCCGAGTCCGTCCCCGCGGTGCACGGAGACGAACTCCCGTCCGTCGGAGTCGATCAGCACCCGGTCGTCGGTCTGGGTGCCGTCGAAGTCGAGGACTACGGCGTCGATGTCGTCGTAGGTGGGCAGGGCGCCGGGCCGGTCCGCGTCGAACAGCGGGGCGAGGGCCCGGGCGCGGGCCAGGTCGTGCGGGTCGTCGATCTCCAGCACCCGGGCCGGGTCGGTGCGGACCAGCTCGGTGTGGCCGAAGAAGCGGTGCCGGTGCTCGCGGAAGCCGGCCGCGTCCATCGCGTAGGCGGCGCCGGTCTCCAGCAGGTCCTGCGGGCGGTCCTGGCGGCGCGGGCGGAACGATTTGTCATGATTCATGCCGTAACCGCCCAGTGCGGCGGTGGAGTTGGCGATCCGCGTGCCGCCGGCGGCCTCCTCCGTACGGGAGGCTTCGGCGGCCACCGGGTCGTCGGCCGCGTCCCGCCAGATGAAGCCGTGGAAGGGGGCGACGGTCACCGCGCTGTCGGCGCCGTTCTCGACGACGGCCGCCGCGACCCCGTCCACGTCCTCGCGGACCAAAAAGGGGCTGGTGCACTGCACGAGCAGGACGGCGTCGACGGCCGAGCCGTGCAGAGCCTCATGGGCGTCCATGGCGTGCAGGACGGCGGCCTCGGAGGTGGCGGTGTCACCGGCGATGGCGGCGGGGCGCAGGACCACCTCGGCGCCGGCCTGGCGGGCGGCGGCCGCGATGGCCTGGTCGTCGGTGGAGACGACCACGTCGGTCACCAGCCGGGCGGCACGGCACTCGCGCACCGCGCGGGCCACCAGCGGCACTCCGCCGACGGGGGCCAGGTTCTTGGCGGGGACGCCCTTGGAGCCGCCGCGTGCCGGGATCACCGCGAGCACGCGGCGCACGGTGGCGGCGGTACCCGCATCGGGATGGGACATGGACTCTGCTCCTTGTGGCGCTCGATGCTCTGGGGACACCTGGCGCGGGATCGGGTCGCTCACAGCTCTCCCATCCGCCGGATCACGGGGGCCACCCGTTGCACGCCGTGCCGGTAGGCGCCTCGCGCTGCCCGGCGCACGATCTGGCGGACGGGGCCGGGCGCCTTGTCGGCGGTGGGCGCGCCGGGCAGCGGGGCGCCGTCGGGGCCGAGGTGGTGGCGGGCGAGGATGCCGGGCAGGTAGCCGGGCGCGGTCTCGGGGGTGTAGTAGGGGTTCAGGGGCGGCAGGCCGCCGGGGCGGTCCAGCAGCTTGGCGATGCGCTCGCGGGCGGTGTCGAACGCGGTGGCGTAGGAGCCTCCCCCGGAGGGGGTCCCCCCAGCCGCGACGCCCTGCCGCGCCACCCACTCCTCGTTCGGTACCGGCCGGTGGCCGGCGTCGAGCTGGTCCCAGGAGGCCAGGCATCCGGAGCCGGTGAAGTGGTGGTTGCCGAGCACCTCGCGCACGCCCAGGTCGGTCAGGACGACCGTGGGGACACGCCGGTGCAGGGCCTCCAGCGCGGCCGTGGAGCTGACCGTGACCAGCAGGTCGGTACGGTCGAGCACCTCGCCCATGTGCCCGTACACGAGCCGGAAGTTGTCCGGGAGGTCCTTGCCCTGGACCAGCTTCTGGTAGGGCAGCTCCTCGATGTGCGTGGTGTGTTCGCCCGGCCTGGAGCGCAGCTTCAGCAGCACCTCGCGCCGGGGGTGCCCGCGGGCGTGCCGGATCAGCCGGTCGAGGAGGTACGTACGGTCCCTGCGGTTGTCCGGCACGGACGGCTGAGCGGCGAACACCACCGTGTACGGCTCGTGTTCGCCGGTGTACGGCGCCCCCTCGAGGAAGGGCAGCGCCACCTCGGTGACCGAGGAGGCGTCGGCGCCCACACCCTCGTACACGGCCCGGAAGCGGTCCGCGTCGTGGCGGGAGTTGGCGAGGACGAGGTCCGCACCGTGCCGCAGCAGCAGCCCGTCGGTGAGCTTCTCGTAGACGACCCCGACATAGCCGGTGACGACGACGGGACGCCGGCCGGAGCCCCAGGCGGCGCGCAGCCCGTGCAGCATCGCCTGCACACCGCCGCCGACCAGGGCGAGGACGAGGACGTCGTAGTGGTTCTCGGTGCCTTCGGTCATCGCACGCAGGAACTCGGCGCCGGTGACCTCGCGGAGGGAGTCCGCCTGGACGCCGACTTCCTGGAGCTGGCGGGCTGTCGGGGTGGCGCGCCCCCGCAGGAGGTAGCCGTCGAGCCGGACCTCGGCAGCCGCGGGAGTGAGCCGCCGCGCGGTGAGCGCGCCCCACTTCCACCGGGTGTCGGAGTCCGCCAGGACGGCGACCCTCAGGGACTTCGTTGCACTTGCTGGCACGCCGAAGACGCTAGGAAGCCATTCCGAGGTTCCGCCCAACCTGAATGCAACAAACGGTTAACAGCACATCGCCGAATGGCGAAGCGGGCCGTGATCGCACGGGAAAAAGACCTGGTTCACAGCTTCGCCATGTGTCGTTCACCCGGCATCAAGCAGGCCGTCAAGACGAATGCCGGGCTTCCCCCTAACGTCCCTGACGTGGTCAAGCTCTCCGTCATCGTGCCGTTCTTCAACGTGCAGCAATACGCGCCCGACACGCTCAGGAGCCTGCGAGCGAACGCGCGTGAGGACTTCGAATTCATTCTCGTCGACGACTGTTCCCGCGACGGGACACCAGAGATCCTCGCGCGCGCGGAGCGCGAGCTGCCGGGCGCGGTCCTGGTCCGGCACGAGCAGAACGGAGGGCTGGCGACCGCGCGCAACACCGGTATCGACCGGGCGCGCGGCGAGTACCTGACCTTTCTGGACGGCGACGACTGGCTCGCCCCCGGCTACTTCCCGCGGCTGGTCGCGGCCATCGAGGACCTGGGCTGCGACTTCCTCCGCACCGACCATGTGCAGTGCACCGCGCGGTCGCGCAGTGTGCACCGGGTGCCCGTCGGCCGGCGGAACGTGGTGCTGAACCCGCGTGAGGCGATCCTGCCCGCCGACCGGTCCACCTCCGTGGACTACGCCTTCGCCTGGGCGGGCGTCTACCACCGCCGGCTGGTGGACAAGGGGCTGTTGCACTTCACCGACGGGCTGCGCACGGCCGAGGACCGGCCGTGGATCTGGAAGCTGCACCGGGAGGCGAAATCCTTCGCCGCGGTGAGTCTGCTCGGTGTGTTCTACCGGCGCGGGGTCGCCTCGTCACTCACCCAGATCGGTGATGTACGGCAGCTCGATTTCATTCGCGCGTTCGATCAGGTCATCGCGGAAACCGCCCGGGACCCGGAGGCCGGTGCACTGCTGCCGAAGGCCGTGCGCACCTATTGCGCGATCATTTCCCATCATCTGGGATCCATCGAAAGGTTCGAGCCCGCGGTGGCGAAGAAGCTGAAATCCCTGAGTGCCGCTGCCCTGCGGCGCATGCCGCAGGACGTGCTGGACGAGGCGCTGGACTCCATGGACCTCCAGCGCGCCACCAGGCTGCGCCGGCTGCGCCGCCGTCCCACTCCCGCGGGGGCCGCCGCGTGACCACCCAGATCTTCCAGGCGTCGACGCTGTACGGCACGGCCACGCTCGCCGCCGCCCTGGACTCCGGCTGCTTCCGCCCGGCCGACCGGCGGATCCTGCTGGTCTGCAACAACGCCGCCACCCCCGAGACCACGCCCGGCCTGGACGAGATGCCCGGTTTCGAGCGGCTGCGCGACCGGTTCGACGACGTGGTGTCGTACAACGCGGCGATCTCCCCGTTCCACCCGGGCGGCTGGGCGCCCCGCGGTGACGACCTGCCGCTCTGGGAGCGGTATCTGCGCCACGAGTGGCGACTGGCGGACGACGACGTGGAGTTGGCCGTCGAGTCCATCCAGGTCAATCCGTCGCTCAGCCTCGCGCAGATCTTCACCGGTGCCCCGGTCACCGTCTACGCCGACGGTCTGATGAGTTACGGCCCCACCCGCAACAAGATCGACCCGCTGGTCGGCACCCGTGTGGACCGGGTGCTCCACCTGGACCTGGTGCCGGGTCTCACGCCGCTGCTGCTCACCGAGTTCGGGGTGCCCGGCGAGGTCGTGCCGACGGCCGCCGTCACCAAGGTGCTCGCCGAACTCGCCCCGTGCGGCGATGGGCTGCCCGCGATCGAGGAGCCCGCGCTGCTGCTCGGCCAGTACCTGTCCGCGCTCGGCATCCTCTCCGCCGAGCAGGAGGAGGAGCTGCATGTGCGGATGCTCGAGGGCGCGGCCGGACTCGGGCACAGCGAAGTGGTGTTCAAGCCGCACCCGTCCGCCCCGGCCCGCTTCACCCGCTCGCTGGAGAAGGAGGCGGAGCGGCTCGGGGTGGCACTGACCGTGCTCGACACACCGGTCCTCGCCGAGGTGCTGTACCAGCGGATGCGTCCCGCGCTGGTCGTCGGCTGCTTCTCCACCGCCCTGCTCACCGCCTCCGCGCTGTACGGCCTCCCGGTCGCCCGGACCGGCACCGACCTGCTGCTGGAGCGGCTGACGCCGTTCGAGAACAGCAACCGTGTCCCGGTCACCATCGTCGACGCGCTGCTGCCCGAGCTGGGCGACCGTGCCGCCGTCACCGAGCAGCGCCCGGGCATGACCGTGGAGGCGCTGGGGGCCCTGGTGAGCGCGGTCGGCTTCGCGATGCAGCCGAAGATCCTGCCGAGACTGCGCGCACAGACCGAGGCCTACCTCGCGGAGCACCTCGGCGAGCGGACGCTGCGCTACTTCAAGCGCAAGCGTCTGACCTCGCTGGCGCTGCCCGGCGGGGTCCCGGCCCAGCTGTCGTTCATCCCGCGCAACGCCACGGTGCGCCGGGTGGCCCGCAAGGCGCGCAATCTGCGCCGGGCCGTACGCCGCTGAGCCCCCTCCCCTGCTGTCGGGGCGGGCCCGTGACGGGCCCGCCCCGCCGTTTTCACCGGCCGAGAACCGTCCGGATCCGGGCCGCGTTCTCCTGTGTGACCTTCCACGGCAGTTTCTGCCGGACTTGCGCAGTTGCTCCGCCGGTTCGGTACGGCGGAAACCAGGAAGGTAGAACGACCGGCGGGTTAACGAACGCGCACGTACGGACGAATAGTTGGGCCGTCAACCAAGTCCCGAGGTGATCCCGGATTCTTCGGGTAGGCGCCGGGCACCATGGCTGTTTCCTCTCCCTCCCTCACCGCCGCCCCCGCTCCCCCGGCACCCCGGACGGCTTCCGGCGGCCGCCACGGTCGCCTGCTCGCCCTGGACGGCCTGCGGCTCGTGGCCGCCCTGATGGTCTGCCTCTACCACTACGCCGGCCGCGGCGGCCCGGTCTCCGCGTGCTGGCACCAGACCCCGGCGCATGTCTTCCCGACCCTGTCCCGGGCGGCCGCCTACGGTTGTCTGGGCGTGCAGTTCTTCTTCGTCATCAGCGGTTTCGTCATCTGCATGAGCGGCTGGGGCCGCACCCTCGGCGACTTCTTCCGCTCCCGGGTCACCCGTCTCTACCCCGCCTACTGGGTCGCCCTGGTGCTGGTCACCGCGGCGGCCGTCGCCCTCCCCGTGGTCGTGCCCCCGGTCCGGCCGGACGAGTTCCTGGTCAACCTGACGATGCTGCAACAGCCGATGGGCGCCACCCGCGTCCTCGGCGTGTGCTGGACGCTCTGGGCCGAGGTGCGCTTCTACGTCCTGTTCGGGCTGTTCGTCGTCCTGCGCGGCGTCACCTACCGCCGGGTCGTGCTCTTCTGCTGCGTGTGGACACTGGCCGCGGTGGTGTGCCGCACATCCGGCGGCGAACTGGCGGACCAGCTGGTCATGCCGGACTACGCCCCGTTCTTCATCGGCGGTCTCGCGCTCTACCTGATCCACCGCTTCGGCGGCGACCTGCTGCTGTGGGGCATCGTCGCCGTGTCCTGGCTGCTCGGGCAGAGCGACGCCACGCGCGGGTTGTGGCACGCGGGCGCCCGGGGCGACTTCCACCGGGAACCGTGGGTCATCCTGGCCGTCGTCACCCTCGCCTTCGCCGCGGTCGCGGCCGTGGCGGTGGGCCGGCCGCGGCGGGCCGGCTGGTCCTGGCTGGTCACGGCGGGGGCGCTGACGTACCCGTTCTACCTCGTCCACGAGCATCTGGGCTGGTTCGTCATCCGGGTGCTGCACCGGGGTCTCGGCCTGCCGCCGTGGCCGACGCTCCTGGTGACCGTGTCGGCCATGCTGCTGCTGGCGTGGCTGATCCACCGGTTCGTGGAGAAACCCTTCGGTCCGCGGCTGAAAAGGGCGTTGAAGAGGTCCCGTACACCGGGAATCCTCCCGCACGTCACGGTGCGGACAGACGGAACGGGAACCGGCTGACCCCGCGCGGGACGGAAGTTGGGCAGCCGTTCACCTCGCCGTGGGTTTCGGACCGGCCGCCGGGGCAGGCACCGTAGTGCCCTGCCGCCCGCGCCCCAGGCTTTCCGCAGGCGTCTCACAGACTGCCCTACCGAGGGAGTACCTCCGCCGCATGGCCACCACCCAGGAAACGACGCGACCGCCCCGTCGACTCGACGACGTCCCCGGCTGGTTCCCGGTGCTCGACCAGCTGCTCTTCGACTGGATCCTGAACCGGCAGGAGGCCGCCGGAGTCCACGGCGACCTCCTGGAGGTCGGGGTCTACATGGGCAAGAGCGCGATCTTCACCGGCCGGCACCTGCGCCCGGGTGAGACGTACACCGTGTGCGACCTCTTCGAGGGCGACGCGCCGGACGACGCCAACCGGGCCGAGTCGACCAAGTCCTACAGTGCCCTGACCCGGCGCGTCTTCGAGGAGAACTACCTCGCCTTCCACGACGGACTCCCCCGCGTGCTCCAGGGGCCCAGCTCCCTGGTGCCCGCCGAGGTCGCGTCCCACTCCTGCCGGTTCGCGCACATCGACGGCTCGCATCTGTACGAGCATGTGCGCGACGACATAGGGGCGGCGCACGATCTGCTGCTGCCCGACGGTGTCGTCGTGCTCGACGACTTCCGCTCCGAGCACACGCCCGGCGTGTCCATAGCCACCTGGGAGGCCGTGCTCAACCGCGGCCTGCGTCCCATCTGCCTGAGCACCCAGAAGCTCTACGGCACCTGGGGCGATCCGGAGCCGGTCCAGGAGGAGCTGCTGGCCATGGCGCGCGAGCGGTCCGACTGTCACGTGAGCGTCCAGGAGGCCGCCGGGCACCGGATCGTCCGCCTGAAGTCCAGGGGGATGCCGGCACCGGCGTTCCCGCCCTCCCGCCATGCGGAGGAGATCGCCGCCACGACCCCCGGCGCCGCGGAGCCTGTGCCTGTGCCTGTGCCTGTGCCTGTGCCGGCATCCGCACCACCTGCCCCGCCCCGGTCCCGGTCCGGCAGGCGGGTGCGCCGGGTCGCCGTCGACCTGCTGCCGCCGCTCGTGACGCGGGCGATACGCAACGCGCGCGCCGCCAGGGGCTGACCCCTCGCTCAGCGGGCCCCGTACCGCGCCTCGATGCCGGTGATCACCAGCGCCAGCCCTTCCTCGAACTGCTGGTCGTAGTCGTCGAAGAGCACCTTCCCGGCCTCGGCCGTGAGCGGGAAGTCGGCCATGCGCCGGGCGCGTTCCCCGATGTCGTACCCCTCCCGGCGCTCGCCGGGCAGTGGTACGACGCCTTGTTCCTCGGTGACGAATCCGAGGGTGAACATGTTCGCGGTCCGCGCCGCGTTGACCGCCTGGGTCAGGCTGAGACCGGCGGCGGTGAGGACCCGCAGGTACTCCTCCGTCACGCCGGCGTGGTCCGTGCCCGTGAAGCGGGAGCCGCTGAAGACCCTGGCGCCGTCGCGGTAGCCGAGCAGCGTGGCCCGCAGCCCGCGGTTGGCCTTGAGCAGCCGCTCCTGCCAGGTGTCGGCGGGATCGAGCGCGGTGCCGGCGACCATCCGCCGGTACAGCTCCGTCGCCATCTCGTCCAGCAGTGCCTGTTTGTCCTTGAAGTGCCAGTACAGGGCGGGCGCCTTGACGTCCAGTTCCTTCGCGATGGCGCGCAGGGTCAGCCCGTCCAGGCCGACCTCGTTCAGCAGCCGCAGCGCGGTCTCCGCGACCCGCTTGCGGTCCAGGGGCGCCCGGCGTTCCGTACTCACGCTTGACAGCTTAACAGCGTTAAGGGCACGCTCGTCAGCGACGGCACTTAACGACGTTAAGGGGGAATGTGATGGATGTTCTGATCGTGGGCGCGGGTCCGACGGGTCTCACCCTCGGTGTCGACCTGGCCCGGCGCGGGGTGGACGCACTGGTGGTGGAGCGGGCCGAAGAGCTGTTTCCCGGCTCGCGCGGCAAGGGGATCCAGCCGCGTACCCAGGAGGTCTTCGACGACCTCGGCGTCCTCGAGGCGATCCGCGCGGCGGGCGGCCCCTACCCGCCCCGGATGATGTGGCAGGACGGCGAGCGGGTCGGTGAGCAGCCGATGTTCGAGGAGGTGGAGGCCGACGAGGGCACGCCGTACACGGAGCCGTTGATGGTCGCCCAGTGGCGGACGCAGGAGATCCTGTACGCGCGGCTGACGGAGCTGGGCGGACAGGTCGCCTTCGGGCGCGAGGTGACGGGCCTGGAGCAGGACGGCATGGGCGTGACCGTGCGGTTCGGCGACGGTACGGCCGCCCGCGCGCGGTACGTCGTCGCGGCCGACGGCGGCCGGTCGGCGGTGCGGCGCGCGGTGGGCGTGGGGATGACCGGCGAGACGGTCGACCCGAGCCCGTTCCTGGTGGCGGACGTCCGGGTGACGGGGCTCGACCGGGAGCACTGGCATGCCTTCCCGGGAAGCGACGGCGGCATCGTCGGCCTGTGCCCGCTGGCCGGCACGGCCGACTTCCAGCTGACCGCACGCCTGCCGGAGGGCACCGAACCCGACCCGTCCCTCGACGGCGTCCGCAAGCTGGTCGCCGCGTACACGCACCTCGACGCGGAGGACGTGACCGAACTGCGCTGGGCCTCGGACTTCCGGCCGCGGGCCGCTCTGGCGGACCGCTTCCGGGTCGGCCGGTTGCTCCTGGCCGGGGACGCGGCCCACGTGCACTCACCGGCGGGCGGGCAAGGGCTGAACACCAGCGTGCAGGACGCCTACAACCTGGGCTGGAAGCTGGGCGCGGTGCTGCGGGGCGGAGCGCCCGACGCTCTGCTGGACACCTACGAGGAGGAGCGGCGCGCGAATGCCGCGGCCATGCTCGACCTGTCGACGGGGGTGCACCGCGGGGAGATACGGCGGGGCAGGGCGACGGTGCAGCTCGGGCTGGGGTATCCGGAGTCGTCACTGAGCTGCGAGACGCGTACCGCCCCGGCCGGGGTGCGCGCGGGTGACCGGGCACCCGACGGCACGGTGGCCGGCGTGCGGCTCTTCGACGCGTTCCGGGGGCCGCACTGGACACTGCTGGGGGCGACGACCGCCGTTCCCGGGGTACGGGCGCTACCGGCCGCCCCGGAGTCGTACGGCGCGGGTGTCTTCCTGGTCCGCCCGGACGGTTACGTGGGCTGGGCGGGCGAGACGGCCGAGGGGCTGGCGCGATACGCGGCACGAACGGGAGCCCTGGAAGCCCCGTGAGGCGGGCCCCGAGGGGCGCGGGGCCGTGTCGGTCAGCGGCTCCGCAGGCGCCCGGCCACAACGCGCCCGCGCCCGCGAGCGGACCTCACCCGGTCGGCCATGCCCCGGCGAAGCGTCACGCGCCGGCCAGCGAGAGCTTCACCGCGAACCCGAGGAACAGCGCGCCGGCCGCCGAGGTGGCCGTCGCCGACAGCCGCTTGCGGCGCCGGAAGGCGGCGGCGAGGCGGGTGCCGCCGAATATCAGCGCGCTGAGGTAGAGGAAGCTGGCCAGCTGCGCGAAGGCGCCGAGGACGACGAAGGAGAGGGCCGGGTAGGCGTACCCCGGGTCCACGAACTGCACGAAGAAGGCGACGAAGAACAGGATCGCCTTGGGGTTGAAGAGGCTGACGACGAGGGCACGGCGGAACGGCCGCTCCTCGGTGACCGCGCTGGGCACGGCGTCCGCGACGGACGGCTCCCGCCGGGTCCGCCACATCCCCCACGCGGCCCGCAGCATGCCGATCGCCAGCCAGGTCAGATATCCGGCACCGGCGTACTTCACGATCCCGAACAGCACGGCGTTCGCCTGGAGCAGGGAGGCGACGCCGGCGGCGGAGAGCGTCATCAGCACGGTGTCCCCGCACCACACCCCGGCGGCGCCGGTGTATCCGGCCCGGACGCCCCGGCGGGCGGCCACGGACAGCACGTACAGCGAGTTGGGGCCGGGCAGCAGGACGATCAGCACGAGGCCCGCGAGGTAGGTGGGGAGATCGATGACGCCGAACATGGCAAGGAGTGTCGCACGGGGGTACGACATCACCTCCGGCGCAGGTGCTCAGAACGCGTCGCTCGGCACATGGCTCCCCCACACGTCCCGCAACGCCCCGCAGACCTCGCCCACCGTGGCCCGCGCCCGCAGCGCCTCCTTCATCGGGTACAGGACGTTGTCCTCCCCTTCGGCCGCCTTCTTCAGCGCGGTCAGGGCCAGGTCCACCGCGCCCTGGTCCCGTTCGGCCCGCAGCCGGGCCAGACGCTCTGCCTGCCGGGCCTCGATGGCCGGGTCGACGCGCAGCGGCTGGTAGGGCTCCTCCGCGTCCAGCCGGAAGCGGTTGACGCCCACGACCACCCGCTCACCGGAGTCGGTCTCCTGCGCGATGCGGTACGCGTTCCGCTCGATCTCGGCCTTCTGGAAGCCCTGCTCGATCGCCGCCACCGCGCCGCCCAGGTCCTCGACCCTTCGCATCAGGTCGACGGCCGCCTCCGCCACCTCGTCCGTCATCCGCTCCACCGCGAAGGACCCCGCGAAGGGGTCGACCGTCGCGGTGACGTCCGTCTCGTACGCCAGCACCTGCTGTGTGCGCAGCGCCAGCCGCGCGCTCTTGTCCGTCGGCAGGGCGATCGCCTCGTCGAAGGAGTTGGTGTGCAGCGACTGCGTGCCGCCGAGCACCGCCGCCAGCGCCTGCACCGCCACCCGGACCAGGTTCACCTCCGGCTGCTGGGCGGTCAGTTGCACCCCCGCCGTCTGGGTGTGGAAGCGCAGCATCAGCGACTTGGGGTCGCGCGCCCCGAACTCCTCCCTCATCACCCGCGCCCAGATCCGGCGCGCCGCGCGGAACTTGGCGACCTCTTCCAGCAGCGTCGTACGGGCCACGAAGAAGAAGGACAGGCGTGGGGCGAAGTCGTCGACGTCCATGCCGGCGGCCACCGCCGTACGGACGTACTCGATGCCGTCGGCCAGCGTGAACGCGATCTCCTGCACGGGGGAGGCGCCCGCCTCGGCCATGTGGTACCCGGAGATCGAGATCGTGTTCCAGCGGGGGATCTCGGCCGTGCAGTACTTGAAGATGTCGGCGGTCAGCCGCAGGGAGGGCTTGGGCGGGAAGATGTACGTGCCCCGGGCGATGTACTCCTTCAGGACGTCGTTCTGGATCGTGCCCGTCAGACGGCCGGCCGGCACCCCCTGCTCCTCCGCCACCAGCTGGTACAGGAGCAGCAGCAGCGCCGCCGGGGCGTTGATGGTCATGGAGGTCGAGACCTGGTCCAGCGGGATGCCGTCGAACAGCACCCGCATGTCCTCGATGGAGTCGATCGCCACGCCCACCTTGCCGACCTCGCCGTGGCCGAGCGGCGCGTCGGAGTCGTGGCCCATCTGGGTGGGCAGGTCGAAGGCGACGGACAGACCGGTGGTGCCGTGCGCGATCAGCTGCCGGTAGCGGGCGTTGGACTCGGCGGCCGTGCCGAATCCGGCGTACTGGCGCATGGTCCAGGGGCGGCCGGTGTACATGGTCGGGTACACCCCGCGGGTGAACGGGTACGCGCCCGGGTCACCCAGCTGTCCGGCCGGGTCCCAGCCGGTCAGGTCGGCCGGCCCGTAGACCGGCTCGATCGGCAGGCCCGACTCCGACTCACGCGTCATGGATGCCTCCGCAGTACGTCCTCCTACCTCTCCACCATGCCCCGTAGTTCGGCGGCTCTCACGCGGGGGAACATCCCCCGCATGAGGATCACGGGCGGACTCGCCGCCGTACTCGCCTCGGCCGCCGCCCTCGCGGCCCTCTGCGGCTGCACCGTGCAGCCCACGGACGCCGACGGCAAGCGCGGCCTGCCGGTGCACGTCCGACTGCCGTCGAGCCGGGATCCCGGACCCACCCGGACGGCCCCGAGCCCGCCCGTCCCGCCGGCGCCGCGTGTCCTGTGGTCGCGCGGCGACAGCGGGCCGGGCGTGCGGGAACTCCAGGCGCGGTTGCGCCAGGTGGACTGGCTGTTCGACGGGCCGACGGGATCGTACGACGATCTGACCGAGCGGGCCGTCAAGGGCTTCCAGGGCAAGCGCGGACTGCCGGGGACCGGCGAGACGGACGCCGTGACCTGGCAGCGGCTGCTGGCGATGACGCGTCCACCGGGGAAGTGGGAGCTGTATCTGATGGGCGGTCAGCCGGCCGCCGCGCCCGATCCGCGCTGTCTGACCGGGCGGGTGCTGTGCATCAGCAAGACCACCCGGACGCTGCGCTGGATGGTGGACGGGCGGACCGTGTCGACCGTGGCCGTGCGCTTCGGCACCCAGTACACACCGACCCGCGAAGGTGTGTTCCGCATCTACTGGAAGTCACGGCACCATGTGTCGACCCTCTATCACTCGCCGATGCCGTACGCGATGTTCTTCAGCGGCGGCCAGGCGGTGCACTACTCGTACGACTTCGCGGCGCGCGGTTACGCGGGGGGCTCGCACGGGTGCGTGAACGTCCGGGACGAAATGGCGATCGCCCGGCTCTTCGCACAGGTGCGGATCGGCGACAAGGTCGTCGTCCACTGGTGAGCGCCGTCCGCCGGCGCGAGGGGTACGTTGCGGGGCGGGGGGGGGGGGGGGGGGGGCGGGGGGCGCCCCCCCCCCCGGGCCCGGGCCGGGGGGCGGGGGGGGCCCCCCCGCGCGGGGGGCGCCGGGGGACCCGCGGGGCGCACGGT
>NZ_JBWKIR010000020.1:0-102495 GCF_056432605.1 Streptomyces sp. NPDC045022 | reverse complement strand
GCGGCCCACCTTGGCGCGGCGCGGCCGCGGGGGGGGGGGGGGGGGGGGGGGGGGGGGGGGGGGGGGGCCCGGGCCCCCCCCCGCGCCAGGTGCACGAGCCGTGGGTACGGGGGGAACCCCGGCTCAGTGCGACGGCCGATGACCAGTCGGCTCACTCTGTACTGCGTCCCGGGCTTCAGAAACGTCACACCCCTCCCGGAAATTTTTCCGCGGACCACAAAGCCGCAGGTCAGAGGGGTGGGAGCGGAGGAGAGGCGGGGCGGATCAGAGGGCGGTGTACGTCGGCTTCGGTGACGGGTCCGCCGAAGCCCGGCCGGGGTGGCCCGGGCGGGCCGGGGCGAAGGCGGAGGGAGCGGGTGCGGCCCCGCCGCGATGCCGGCCCTTGCCGCCGTCACCGCCCTTGCCGCCACCCTTGCGGGGGTGGCTGTCGTCGTCGCCCTGGCCGTCCCCCTTCTCACCGCCCTTGCCCTTGTCCTTTTCCTTGCCGTCGCCCTTGCCGTCGCCCTTGTCCTTGCCCCCGTCGTCCCCGCCGGCCTTCGCGTCGCCCTTGCCACCGTTCGCGGTGCCGGAGACGGGGCCTGTGGCGGCCAGGACGCCCTTGCAGTACGTGTTCACGCGCCCGGAGCCGCCCGCCAGGTTCTCCAGCGCGCGCTTGCGGCCGGCGTCCAGCTCCTTGCCGTCCCGGATCTCACGGCAGGCCGCACCGGCGCCGGTCCAGCCGGTGCCGGGGGCCGCGGAGGGGGCGGTGGAGCCGGGAGCGTGTCCGGTGCCCGTGCCGTCGTCCGGTCCGGCGGCCTCGGCGGAGGTGTCGTCACGGGTCGCGCCCGGGCTGCCGCCCGGCGTGCCCGGGGTGGTGCCGGGCGTGGCCCGCGGGGAGGCGGAGACGAGCGGCTGTCCGGAAGACCCGGTGGTGACGGAGACGGCGGGGCCGGGGTGTTCGTCGCCGAACGGCGTGGGCAGCACCCCGCTCCCGGCGGCGACGGCGACCCCGCCGAGCATGCCCGCGGCCACGGCGGCCGCGAGCACGAGCCGCGCCGGGCGGGCCCAGCGGGGGCGGGCGGCGATTCCGCTACGCGCCGGTTCGCCGAGGCGGACCAGGCCCGCGTCGGCGCCGTGGGCGGACGCGCCGGAGCGCCGGCCGGGGGTGCCGCCGGCGAAGGCGACGGCGTCGCGCTCGGCCTCGGCCGCCTCACGGGCCTTGCGGAACGCGGCCAGGGCGGCCTGTTCACCGGGGAGTTCACCAGGGGCGGGGGCCGCCTCCGCGGACAGCGCGCCGAGCGCCTCGGAGAGGCGTTCGGCCTGGTCACGGGCGGAGGTGTCGACGGCTTCCAGCGACTCACCGCGCAGCAGACGTTCCGCCGTTTCACGATTCAGCCACTTGTAGTGCTCGTCGGCCATCACATGTCCTTCTGCGTCCGCGCACGCGTATGCGTCACAGTTGCGGACGTCACCGCGCGACCACGCGGTTCTCGCTGGGACGGCAGTGCGTCGAGCACACCCCCCGATTCCGGATCGTCGCCGAGCAGCTCCGCGAGCCGCTTCAGGCCCCGGTGCGCGGCGGTGCGTACGGCACCCGCGCGTTTGCCGAGCGTCTCGGCGGCCGTCTTGGCGTCCAGCCCGACCACCACACGCAGGACGACCGCCTCGGCCTGGTCCTGCGGGAGCCGCGCGATGAGGGAGAGGGCACTGTCGGTGGTCAGGGCCTCGATGGCCTCGCCGGCCGTGTCGGACTCGGCGGCCCGGCCGGTCAGTTCCGTCTCGTCGCCGCCTATGGCGGGGCGGCGGCCGCGCATGCGTATGTGGTCCAAGGCGCGGTTGCGGGCGATCCGGGCGGCCCAGCCGCGGAACCGGTCGGCATCGCCGCTGAACCGGTCGAGGTCCCGGGCGATCTGGAGCCAGGCCTCGGACGCGACGTCCTCGGCATCAGGATCGCCGACCAGCGTGCGCACGTATCCGAGCAGCCGTGGGTGCACCGCGCGGTACACCGTACGGAACGCGGTCTCATCACCGTTCTGTGCTGCACGTACTGCGGCGGTCAGCTCCGCGTCGTCCCCCAGCACCGCACTCCCTTTAACGCCTGTCTTCGGTCGGCGCGAAAGGCACGTTACGGCGTGAAACCGCTCCTCGTCCACGTCTGTGGAAGATGCAACTAACTCGTGACCAGGTGCGGATGTGCGCAGGGTGAGGTTCGGCGTGGCCGGGTGTGACAGAAAACGCACTCGAGGCGCTGAAGAAAGTACGGGCCGTGCGCGGCCCGTCCGCGCGACGGCCGGGGCCTCTCCTGTGGGGGGTGGCGGCCCCGGCCGTTGCCTTTACGGTCCTTCACGGGCACGGCCGGGCGGCCGGGCTCACCTCTTCCGGTCGGCCTTGGCGTCCCCGGGACGCGGTCCGCCGCCCTTGCCCTTGTCTTCACCGTTGCCATTGCTGTTGCCACTGGCGCCACTGTGAGCAGTACTGCCGGAATTGCCCGTCTTGTCGGGCTTCCGTCCCTGCGGGGCATCGGCACCGCGCCCCCGTGACCGCGCCTCTTGGGCAGCCTGGGCGACTTGGGCCGCGCAGTAGGCGGCGACTCTGTCCGTGCCGCCGGCCGCCGCGATGAGCCGCCGCCAGGCCGTCGCCTCCAGGGCGTTGCCCCGGTCCCCGGCCCGCGTGAAGGTACGGCAGTGGGCCAGGGTGTCCTGCGCGGTGTCCGGATGCTCCGGACGCGTGGCGGGAGCGGTCGAACCGGCACCGGCGGAGCCGGGGGCCGGTTCGCGGGCCGACTGCGCCGCGCTCACCGACGGGCGGGCCGGCCGATGGGCGTCCCGGCTGTCCGCCGGGCCGGATCCGGCCGAGCCGATCGCGGCGACGGCGACACCGCCCAGCGTGAGACTCGCGAGCGCCACCGAGAGCGTGCCCTTCAGTGAGAGCCGGACGCGACGGGGCGCGCGGGGGCGCCAGTCGTCCCGGGGCCGCGTCCGCGCGCGGTGCGCCCCGGACTCGCGGGCGGCCCGGAAGGCGGCCACGGCCCGGCGCTCCGCCTCGGGGTCGAGGGCGGGTACGACGCCGTCCGCGCGCAGCGCGGCGCCGAAGCGCGCCTCGAACCGGGAGAACGCGGAGGAACCGGGAGATTCGGAGGACCTGGCGGACCCGGGGGCCCGATCGGCGCCCTCAGGGGCGCCGGCGTGTTCGGGAGCGGCGACTCGTTCCGGAGCGTCGGTGTGTTCCGGAGTGGAGACGGTGCCGCCTGGGTGTGCCCGCCGACGGCCGGGCAGCCCGCCGCCCCTGTGCCGTTCACCCATGTCCGTTCCCGTCCTCGTACGGTCCGCCCGGCCCACCGGATACGTGCGGTCCCCCGTCCCCCGTGCGGGGTCCGGAACCGTTGGTTCTCCCGTATCCATACGGCTCGTGGCCGTCACCGTTCATGTCGACTCCCCCAGCGTCCGGGGGTCCGCATCCGTCACACCCTCGTCCGCCGCGTCCGGCACGCCCAGGTGCCGGGCCAGCCGTTTCAGCCCGCGGTGGGCGGCCGTACGGACCGCCCCCGGGCGCTTGCCGAGGACGCGGGCCGCGGCCGGGCCGTCGAGGCCGACGACCACCCGCAGCAGCACGGCCTCGGCCTGGTCCCGTGGCAACGCGCGCACCATCTCCAGCGCCCGCTCGGTGGACAGGGACTCCAGGGCGTCGTCGTGGGTGCTGTGCCGGCCGGGAAGGTCCAGTGCGGTCTGGTCGAGCGCGGCCGCCCGGGGCCGTACCCGCTGGCGGCGCAGGTGGTCCAGGGCGCGATGGCGGGCGATGGTCGCGGTCCAGCCGCGGAAGCCGGCGCCGTCACCCTTGAACCGGCCGAGGTCGCGGGCGATCTCCAGCCAGGCGTCGGAGGCGACGTCCTCCGCGTCCTCGCCGACGATGCCCCGCAGATAGCCGAGCAGGCCGGGCTGCACGATCCGGTAGGCCACCGCGAAGGCGGTCTCGTCGCCGTCCTGGGCTCGCGCGACGGCGGCGCCCAGTTCCCCGTCCCGCGGTTGCGGGCGGCGGCGTTCCCCTCCCTGGCCCAAGACCGTCCTCGTTCGTGCCGAGCTCATGGCCACTGCGTGGCACGTCCGTCACGGTGCGACACGCTCCGGCCGTGTCTCCGCCTTCCACGATCATCAGCGCCGGAACTCACAGAAATGTCACAGCGCTCAGCGGTCCCGCGGTCGCCCACGCGGCGACGTCACCGTCAGCCGATGGCGATAAGCGGGTGCGCACCGGGCCGTAGCCACCCCATGATCAGGTCCATGGTGGCGCGCGGCACGGACAGACAACCCGCCTCGGCCGCGCGAGGAGGCCGGAACGTCACGCCGCAGCTCTGCGCGCTCTCCCGTGCAACGTCAGGTAGAAGGTCTGGAGGGACTCCTCGGGACCGCCGACCGCGAAGCGGTTGACGACCTTGCCGAGGGGGTTCCAGACCCGCCCGTCCGGCATCCGCACCCCCACCAGTTGACCGAAGTAGGCGCGCTGCTCGTCGTCGAAGTCCACCCACGCCGCCCCGGCGCGGCGCACGAGCACCTCGCCCACGTACGCCCCCAGTCCGAGGAGCGTGTCGCGCGCCCGCTCCCGGTCGGCGCCGCCCTTCCGCAAACCGTCGACGAGGAAGTCGACCACCCGCAGGCTGCGCTCGGAGTAGTCCAGCGGCAGCCGGTTGCGGGCGGTCACACGCGAGATGAACGCGGCGGCGCAGGCCCGCATCTCCGCAGCGCACGGGACCCGTTCGCGTACTTCAGCCATGGGGCACCTCTCCGCTTGACACGGGAGAACGCGGAACCCGCCCCCCCGGTTGGCCCAGCGGAAGCGGCGCCCGGAACATCACGGGTAAGAGGCGTGTCCATTGCCACAGAGGAAAGTCGCAGGATGCGTACAACCTTTGAGACCCGTCGCCGATCGTGCCGGCCTGCGCACGCTGCGTCAACGGCCCGTTCTACTCCGGCGAACCGGGCTCCGGATCCGCGTACGACTCGTAATGCGGGACCGGCGAATAGTGCGCGCAACTGAACGGCTTGAACTCCGTATCGGTGACCATCCGGTACACGAAGTCCGAGACGCTCATCTCATATCGATGCCATTCCTCGGTGTCGTCCGTGCGAGCGACGATCGGCCAGTCTTCCGGATCCCCTTCGGTCACCAGCCAGTAGTAGGCATACCCTTCCGCTGCCGCGCCTCCCCAGCGCAGCAGTCCCCCCTGGCCGGGTCGGAAAATCCGGTACGGCTCGTAGACCGACTCCGCATCGGGCCAGCTTTCGAGTGCTCGGCGCAGCTTCTTCAGGTTGTCCAGGACTTCGAGATGGGGCCCGCCCTTCGATGTGTAGACATAAAGGAAACCGTTGAACTCGCCTCGCCCGAATGCCTCGCAGAACTCCTTGAAGTCCGCCGGAAGCACGGTGCCGAGCTCCGCCTCCACCGCCTGCCAGTCCACTTGGACCTGCTCCGATTGACGACCTACCGCGTCAAGGAGCTGCTGAACCCGTGACATGTCGCATCATCTCCGAATCTTCCGGAAAGACCGGATCCGCCCCCGAGCCTGGACGAGCACTCGGGGGCGGCACCACTGTCTGACTATACCGTCAGGCCTTGACCTCGCTGGAGGCTAAGGCGTGTTGTTGAGTCGTATGGCCTTCGATTGACCGGTGACCAGACTTGTCCACATGATGGAAATGCTGTCCGGGATCGGATTGTTCCCGGAGTAATTCGCATCCACCTGGTAGTAGATGGTGTCACCGGCCTTGAGACGTTTGGCCACTTCACCCTCGAAGCTGGACATCAGCGGACTGTTGGCCTCGTTGTAGAGAGGCACCAGATTTCGCTTGTCGGTACCGCTGCCACCCAGCTGCTTTCCGATCAGATGGCCCCTCTGAACATAGTCGAGCCCCTTCCGGTCGGCCGTGCTCCGGCTGTAGTAGCCCTTGGGGACGTTCGACCAGTCGATCGGGAATTCCGTACGCGTCCCGAAGATCTTCGACTGCACTCCGGGGAACGCCGCGGTTCCGTCGTCCTTCTCGTAGTTGAAGTCACCGCCCGTCAGACAGGCACGCCCGCCCTGCGCCCGGCCCTGCTCGTCGAGCGGCAGGTAGTAGATCGCGCTCTGACCCTTGCTGCAGTTGTCCTGCCGCAGGGCGTAGTCCGTGTACGGACGCCATTCCACATCCTTGTCGGGGGTGGTGAGACGGCCCAGGTCGTAGTTGGGTTCGTCGCCGATGGCCGACTCGCGCGACGCGGTGGACGAACCGTCCAGGTCGAAGCCGAGCGTGTCGAGGAACACGTAGAGCGCGGTGCCGATGCCCGATGCCCGGCCGAGGAACCGGGTGAGTCCCGAACCGGCCTCCGACACCGCCGTGGAAGCGCCTTCCTCCACGGCTCCGGCCGCACTCTTCAGCCAGTCGCCCGCCGCGTTGGCGACCTCGCTGCAGACACCGCAGTCGAGGTGGCCGTCCAATTCGACGCTGGAGGTGGGATTGCCGCCCCCGAAGGCATACCGGTTACCGGTGAACGGGTCGGAGCCGAGGTTCATGTCGGCGAGCGCCCCGT
This sequence comes from Streptomyces sp. NPDC045022, assembly GCF_056432605.1. NCBI lineage: Bacteria > Bacillati > Actinomycetota > Actinomycetes > Kitasatosporales > Streptomycetaceae > Streptomyces > Streptomyces sp. NPDC045022. The sequence continues at coordinate 95,955 of NZ_JBWKIR010000020.1, read as the reverse complement.
TGTACATGTCCCGGGTGGTGAACTGGTTCAGGCTCGGGCTGTAGTTGCGGAAGCCCATGTCGTAGGTGCCGGACCGGGCGTCCCAGCGCTTGGAGTTGAACCGGTAGGGGTTGTACGCCTCCTTCGTGGGGTCGGCGGCGTCGGGCTTGTCGATGCCGGTGAACTCGGACTTCTCGTCGGATCCGTAGGCGGTGTAGCCGTACGTCGCCTTGGTGTCGCCGTCCTTGTTCGTGAGCGTCTCGACATCGGTGTGGCTGTTGTAGCCGTAGTAGCCGTCCTCGGTCGTGCCGTCGCTGTTGTGCTTGACCTGCGACAGACGCTCGCCCCAGGGGCTGTACTGGTACGACTTCGTGAGCTTGCCCGCGACCTCCTCTCCGAGGACCTCGCCGGAGAGGCCGAGGTAGTCGAAGTCGGTCGTCTTGCCGTCCTCCGTCTTCGAGGTGGTGCGGTCCAACGGGTCGAACGTGTACGTCGTCGACTTCAACGTGCCGGTGTCGTCCGCCTTCTGGGACTCCACCACGTGGTCGAAGCCGTCGTACACGCTCCGTTCGATGACCTTGCCCCCCGCGGTGACCGTCTCCAGCCGGCCGAACGGGTCGTAGGTGTAGTTGGATGCCTGTCCGCCCGAGGTGGCCCGGAGCAGGCGGTTGCGGTCGTAGTCGTACGTCGTGGTGACGTTCTTGACCGTCTGACTGATGACGTTGGCGTTGTCGTCGTGGACGTACGTCTCCGTATCGGCACCGGTGCCGGTCCGCACCAACTTGTCGAGCCGGTCCACGGGGTCGTAGGTGTAGTCCGTGGTCGACGACAGGTAGGCCGTGCGGTCGTCGGCGTTCATCTTCTTCGCGACGTCCTGCGCCTTGTTGCCATTGGCGTCGTAGGCATAGGTGTGCGAGGCGACGAGCGTGCCGTTCGGCTTGTTCTCCGTGCTGGTCTTGACCACCCCGTCGAGGAAGTACGTGTAGTCGACGGTGTTGCCGTTGGCCTTGGTCTCCCGGAGCTTCTGGCCACGATCCGTGTACGTGTACGACGAGACCTTCGGGGACGCGTCCGTGGCCGATGTGCCGACCGAGACGGTCTTGACCAGTTCCCTCAGGTCGTACGTGTACTTGGAGAACTGGTCCGGGTGCGTGACCGTCTCCGTCTGGCCGTTGGCGTCGTAGGTGAACGACGTCGCCTTCTTCTCCTGGCCGGCCAGCGCCTCGGTCACCTTCTGGACCTGGTTGAGTCCCGTGTAGGCGATCGTGTAGGCGTCGATCTTCGCACCGGACGAGGTGTCGTCGATCGACGTCATGTTGCCGTTGACGTCGTACGCGTAGGCGAAGGACTTCTTCTCGTTGTCCGTGTCGCCGGAGTTGTCCCGCACCAGCTTGACGCCGTCGGCGACCGCGACGCCACCGCTGTTCTGGTCCAGCCTGAGCTTGGTGTCCTCGCCCTGCCTGAGGCTGTAGGACCCGAGGCTGACCCAGGTGCCGGTGCCCGCCGTCTGGTCCTTCGTCACCGAAGGCTCGGTCGTCGTACCGTGCGTCAGCGTGTACTTGGCCGTCGTCGCGGCGCCGGTGACCTTCGGGAACTTCACGTACGCGGTGTACGTGCCGTCCTTGGGGAGGTTCAGCGTCCACGTGAAGGTGTCGGTGCCGGTACCCGCCGCGTGCGTCAGGTGGTCGTAGCCCTGCTGACCGGAGATGTCTCCCTTCGTCCAGGTGCCCGTCGAGGCGGTGTTCTGGGTGTCGGAGTTGTCCACGAGGACGACCGACTTGCCGACCGGGACTCCGTCGTCCGACTTCGACTTCAGTGAGCCGTCGGGGAAGTACGACCACGTCATGGTGCGGTCCGACGAACCGCCCGCCGACGTGAGCGTTCGCTTCACCTGCTGACCCACGTCGTTGTAGTCGAACGTGGTGGTGATGTCCCACGGGTCGGTGGCGGACTTCGCCCAGCCGTTGTCGAAATAGGTGTAGGTCGTGGCGTTGCGGACCGTTTCACCCTGCGACGGCGGCAGCGACGTCTTCGCGACGCGGCCGACCGCGTCGTAGGTGGTCTCCGTGTAGACGTCCGACTTGTTGTACGTGGTGTCGTTCGGGTCGTACGGCTGATACTGCCGCTTGGGGCGGTTGAGTTCGTCGTACGTCGTGCGCAGCGTGAAGTCGTCCGCGTCGGCCGTCGCCGTGCCACGCGGGGTGATCACGCGAGTCGTGTTGCCGACCTGGTCGTACTCGAACCGGGTCGTGCGGTACGTGGTGCCGTCGTGCGGCACCTTGACCTCGGTCTTCATGCCCCGTTCGTCGTACGCGACGGTGGTGGTCCGGTTCTCCTTGTCCGTCGTCGAGACCACCAGTCCGTCCTTGTCATAGGACGTCTTGGTGAACTTTCCGGCCGCGTCCGTGACCTGGACGACACGGTGATCCAGGTCGTAGAGGGACGTGGACGTGTAGTCGGTCGTATCGGCGGTGTTGTTCTTCTTAGGATCGACGACCTTGTTGACGTTGCCGACGTTGTCGTAGCCGTAGGAGATCGTGTCGCCCGCGGAGTCCGAGACGGACGTGAGCTGATAGATCTCGTTGTAGTTGCTCGTGGTGACGTAGTCGGTGGTGTCCGACGTCGTCAGTGTGCCCTTGGGCTCCGTCGACGTCTTGAGGTTGCCGACCTTGTCGTAGGTGTACGTGGACGTGCGCGGGTCGGTGTTGTTGTTGGCCGGCGCGGTCGCCGACGTGATCTGGTCCGCGTTGTCGTACACCGCCGTCGACACGGCCCCGTTGGGCGCCGTCGCCTTGGTGACGTTGTCGTTCTCGTCGTACACCGGAGCGGGAGCCGCGATCAGAACTCCGGCGTTCTGGTCCTTGGGCACGGTGCCGACCAGCGGACGGCCGTAGACGTCGTACGTCTGCGTGGTCTTCTTGCCGAGCGCATCGGTGACCTGGGTGACCTGGCCCCGCTCGTCGTACACGTACGACGACGAGTTCTGCAGCGCGTCCGTGATCGTCGCCGGGTAGCCGGTCGGTCCGAAACCGCTGTACGTCGTGGCGTGGCCGCCCGCGTCGGTTGCCTTGGTCAGCTCACCGTAGGAGTCGTACTCGTACGACGTGGTGTAATCCCCCGCCGTGGTCGTCGCGACACCCTTGGGGTCGGTGACCGTCTTCAGGTTGCCGAAGCCGTCGTAGCCGAACTGCCAGGCCCGCCCCTCCGGCGACGTCTTGCGGAACAGGTCCGCCGAGTAGCCGTCCGCACGCGTCTGGTACTCGTACCTCGCCGCGTTCGCCGGCCACTTGGAGGTGTCCGCGACACACGTGGCCGTCTGGTCCGGCACGCCCGCCTTGTTGTTCTCCGCGTCGCGCTGCCAGAGCGGGTAGCCCGTCTTCTGGTCGTAGCAGTACGCGGTCTTCGCGCCGTTGTTCTCCTCCAGGTAGACGACGTTGTTGTCCGCGTCCCAGCTCATCTTCATGACCTGGGACTTGGCATTGATCGTCTGGACGCCCCGGCCGAAGTCGTCCGTCACATACTTCGTGGCGTGCGACTCGGCGTCGGTGACGGTGGTGTCGGTGAACTTGGTGTTCGCCGTGTCCGCCGCGTACCCGAAGCCGGTGGCACCACCGAGGCGGTCGGTGATCGTCTTCGTCCACCAGTGGTACTTCGGGTCGTCACCGTTCTGCGGCGCGTAGTACGCCAGCTGAGTGGCATGCCCGCGAGGGTCGGTGGCCTTGACCAGCTTGACGTTCTTGTTGCCCTGGACTGCGTCGTAGGTGAACTTGAACACCTTCGGCTGGGACGAGCCGTCACCGTCGGTGAACTGACCGAGCAGCCCCTCGACCGTGTAGTAGAAGGAGATCTTGCGGCCCGAGATGTCGGTGATCGACTTCACGTGGTCGTAGATGTCCGGGTCGGTCAGGCTCGTGCCGGAGACCTTGGCGCCGGTGGCGTCGATGTAGTCGTAGGAAGCGTCACCCTTCTTGTAGTAGTCGACGGTCAGCGACTGCCGGCTCGCCGGGTCGGTGATGTACGCCAGGAACTTCGTCGGCTTGTTGTGCGACTTGCGCTCTTCGTACGTGTACGACTGCGCGTTGCCGTTCTTGTCGACGATGGACGTCAGGTAGCCGTCGCAGCCGAAGAGGAACCGCGTGCCGTCCGGGCGCAGGAGGGTCCAGGCGTCCGGGACCGGGTCCTTGTCCGGGGTGCAGTCGAGGCCCGCCTTCATGGTGATCCGGTAGTGGACGCCCGCCGGGGCCTTCCACGTTCCGTCGGCCTGCTTGGTGAAGACGTGCGTGGTGCCGTCACCGTCCGGCAGGCGGATCTCCGTCGCGTTCGCGTTCGGGTTGGGGTGGAAGTCCAGCGGGGCACCGAGGCGGATCGGGCCCGCCACCTGCGCCGACCAACCCGGCCCCGAGACGGTGTCGCTCGTGTCCAGTGAGTTGTAGGAGAAGCGCGCGAACGTCGTCAGGCCCCGGCCGGGGTTCGAGAACGCGTTGTACGACCACACGGTGTTGCCGGAGGCCAGGTTGTTCATCACCGTCGAGCCGGCGCCCGCGTTCTTCCCCGTGTACGAGTAGAACTTCTCCAGGCCGAGCGAGTCGGAGCTCGGGTCCTCGACCGCGACGTTCTGCTTCAGCGTCGGGATGCCGCCGGTGCCCGCCGACAGCCAGCTGCCGTCGGAGACCTTCTTGACGTCCCAGCCCAGCACGTAGTCCGTGCGCTTGTTGCCGCTGTCGCTGTTGATCGGGGTGCTGACCTGGGCCTGGATGGTCGCGGACTGGCCGGGGCTGAGCGCCGGTATCGCGGTCGACAGCTGGTTGCCGCCGGTCGTCACGTCCGTGCCGTCCGGAAGCTTCCAGGTGTACGACAGCACCCGCTCACCGCTCGCCCACGCCGCGTTCGTCGTGTTGGTGACCGTGAAGTTCACCGTGTAGGTGGAGTTCGGGGTCATCCGGGCGGGCGTCTGCGGCGCGTAGTACGTGTCCTCCGTCGTGGAGTCGACGTAGACGACGCGCAGCAGCGGGCCCACCTGCTGGTCGGCGGTCTCCGAGGCCAGGAACATCGTCTGCTCCTGCGGGCCGGTGGAGGTCTCGTCCTTCAGCTTGATCAGGGCGCCGTGGTTGGTGGACGGGGTGCGCGTCCAGCCCTGGGTGAGGGAGGTGGCGTCCCACCAGTGCCGGCCGACCTCCGAGACCGCCGCGACCGTGTCGGAGGCGGTGGCCGAGTAGTCGCCGCCCGCCGTCGTCCAGGCCGTACCGGTCGCGGCGCTGTTCCAGGTGGCCTGCGTCTCGGTGAAGTCCTTGTTCAGGCCGTGGAGTTCGTAGACAGCGCCGTTGGTCTTGGTGGTGGTCTCGGCGCCCCACATGAACAGCCGCGACTCCAGCACCGTGGCGGTGGCGGGGATCGCGGTGGTCGGGAACTTCATGACCGCGCGGGTCTTCTCGGTGGTGTTCGTGGGCGTGTTGTTGCCCACGCTCAGCCACTTCTGGCCCACGCCGTCCCGGCTGATGGTGTCCAGGTTGGTGGTCGGCGTCGCGGAGGACAGCGTGGTGTCCGTGACGCTCGCCGCGGTGCCCTGGATCAGTCGCATCGTGCGGCCCGCCTTGGGCACGCCCACGACGCGGGTCGGGGAGCCGAGCAGCTGGCCGCCCTTGGTCTTCACCGCGAGCTGGTAGTAGTACGACCGGCCGATCTCCGCCGAGGAGGAGTCCGGGGTCGGCGTCGCGGTGGTGTCGGTGTACGTCGTCGCCGACTTGTCGACCGGGGCGACGAGGGTGGCCGCGGACGGCGTGAACGCCTGCTGCGTGGAGCGGTGCAGCTGGTACTCGACGATGTCCAGGTTCGGGTCACCGGTGGTGTTGGAGTACGCCTTCCAGCTCAGCTCCGGGCCGGTGGAGTGGACGACCGTCGGCGAGTTCAGCGTCGTGCCGACCTTGCCGTACGTCACCGTCAGCCGCGGGATCGTCGAGGTCTCGCCGCCGTAGTCACCGTCACCCGACTCGTAGCGCGGGCCGCCCAGCGGGCCGGACGCCGACTCGTCCGCGGACTTGAGGACGAACCCGTTGTTCACCGAGGTGCCGTCCAGCCACTGCTGCACGGTGTCGGTGACCGGGAACTTGTGCCACTGGCTGTACTCGCCGACGTTCTTGTAGATCATCGCCGGGTTGGTGAAGCGGACCGCGTCCGCGATCACCGCCGTGGACGCGGAGGCCGGGCCGTCACCGAGGACGACCTTGCCCGCCGTACCGGCCGCGAAGTCGATCTGCGAGCCGCCGGCGAGGGCCGCCCACACGCCGTTGGTGCCGGACTGCTGGTTCACCGTGTAGGTGGCGGAGCCGGTCTTGGACGTCACCGTGTAGGGCGCGTTGGTGGCGCGGTCGGCGGCGGCCACGTAGTGGACGTCGACCTTGTAGCTGCCCGCGTCCTTGATGTTCGGCTGCCAGGTGTAGGTGTCCCCGGCGACCGTGTCCTTGTTGAAGCGGTAGTCGCCGCCGGTCGCGTACTGGGCGAGCGACGAGGTGGACACGGGCCAGCTGCCGGTGGCCGCCGTGGTGCCCGCGTCGCCGTCGTCCACCGTGTAGCTGGTGCCGGACAGCTCACCGGCCAGCGCGCTGGTGTTGTTCCAGTTCGCGGTCGCCTCGTCCCAGGTGCCGGTGGCCCGGTGCACCTCGACGGGCACGTCCGCGTTGCCCGTGGTGTGCGCCTGGTCGAAGTACATCTCCAGACGCGCCGAGTCGATCTTCGTGCCGGACGGGATCTCGCTCAACGGGAACTTGATCAGCGAGCGCGCCGTACCGGTGTTGGTACGGCCCACCGACATCTTCCAGGTGGTGTTGAAGTTCGTCGTCGGCTGGTCCGACAGGACCATCGTGTCCTGCGAGTCCGACGGCGACGGCGCGATCGTGATCGTCGGGTCGATCACCACCGGGTACTGGCGGTCCTTCGACGCCAGCCACTTGGCGTCCGGCGTGACCGTCAGCTTCCAGGACGTGCCGTCCTTCGTGAGCTTCTGCGTGACCGCGGTGCTGTAGGTCTTGCCGAAGACGGATCCGTCCGCCTTCTTCGCGTCCGTCATGAACGGCGCGGGGATGATCATCACCGGGGTGTTCGGCAGTGCGCCGTACAGCGCGACCGAGCCGTCCTTGCGGGCCCTCGGCACCAGGCCGTCGGTGTCCAGGGTGAAGCTGAACCTCAGCGGGCCGTGGGGGCGTTCGGCGAGGGTGATGTTCTCCTTCACCCGGCCGGGTCCGACGCCGTACTCCAGGTCGGCGCCGTGCACGGCGTCCCTGTAGGTGACCGTCGAGCCCTTCACGGCCGGCTTCAGCCCGCCGTGCGCGCCATCCAGGCCGAGGGTGACCGTACGGCCGTCCGGCGACCGGAAGCGCACCAGACGGTCCGCGTCCGAGCCGAACCAGCTGCTGCCGTCGTTGGTCGTGTTGGCGAAGTCGAAGCCCTTCGCGTCCGTCGCGTGGACGGCCGTGTCGATCGGCTTCCAGGCCGCCTTCTTGCCGGAGCCCGAGCGGTACGAGGTCGGCACCCCGGACAGTTCGGCCTGCACGCGGCCGTCGGAGAGCTGCCAGAACCGGGCGGTCGAGGTGCGCCTGCCCGTCAGCTCCTTGACCCGCCTGCTCCTCGGGGCCCGCTTGCCCCTGGGGAGCTTCTGGCGGTCGGCGACTTCCAGCTCGTCGTGCGACGGCGGCTCGGCCAACTCGTGGTCGTCGTCGCCGAACCATCCCTTGACGGTGTCGACGATGCCCTTGTCGTGGCCACCACCCGATCCGGAACCGGGATCGGAGGCGGCATAGGCGAGCTGCGGCAGCGCGGTGCTCACCACCGCCGACACGACAAGGCAGGAGATCATTCTCCTATATCGGACTCTCACGTCCAGTGCCCTTTCTTTTTCGGGCACGCCGAACAGCCGGCCGGGTATTCCCGGCCGGAAACCTCCTGTTCCCGCTGTGCCCGGCCTGTGCGGCGGGCGGATTTCTAGTCAGTTCGGTGATGGTCTGTCAATTGCCAAGGCAAAAGGGGCGCTTTACCTCAGCCCAGGTCGCAGCCGGTGATTCCCGGCAGCAATTCGCCCGATTTTTCCGCCCGCTGGCCCGCAGCCTTTGGTGTGCGCTATAACCCGCGCTCATGCCAAGGACCAATTCGGAATCGAGGGACTGGCGCTCCCTGACCGTCGCCGGGGTGCTGGTCGCCGCCTGCGGCGGACTCGTGCTGTACGGCGTGCTCGACACGGAGGACAAGCCCGGCAGGCCGCATGTCCCGACCGCCGCCGTGACCTACGAGGTGACCGGCGACGGCACCGCCGACATCGCCTACCAGGGCCGTAGCGAGGCCGGGACCGCCACCGTCGACCGGGCCGTCGCACTGCCGTGGAAGAAGACCGTGGACGTGCCGCTCGGCAAGCCGCCGCTGGTCTCGATCACGCTCGGCGAGAAGGGCGGCCGGGCCAGCTGCTCGCTCGCCGTGCGCGGGCGGCACGTCCAGACCGCGTCCGCCTACGGCAGGTTCGGGCGCGCCACCTGTCAGGCCGAGCTTCCCTCACCGGCAGCGGTCGCCACCGGGTGACGTCCGGGCAGATCCGTGCGCTGTACAAGTGCTGCCTGTGTGACAGGTGGTGTCACCGTGATGATTCCTAGGGGTGGGACATTTTGAGTCCTCGCAGGACCCATGCGTACAAACCGCTCAGCTTGAAGCGAAGAGCGTGGCTGACACTCGGAGCCGTCGTGCTGGGCGGCGCCGGAGCCGTCACCTATGCCGTCGCGGACCCGGGTGCGCACAACGACGGCAAGGGCGCGGGCCGCGAGCCGTCCGTGCACACGCTGAAGCTGACCGACCAGGGCGGTGGGCACCGAGGGCTGGCCAAGCGGGAGACGAATCGGTTCTCCGCCGCGCTGGTCACCTGGGACGACGAGCGTGCCGACCTCAAGGGCACACCGGAGCTCCGCTACCGCTCGCGGGAGACGGGCGAGTGGTCCGACTGGCAGAAGCTGCCGGACGATCCGTTCTCCGCCGACGGCGCCGAGGGCGCACGGGCCCGCACCCACGCCCGGGGCGGCACCGCCTCGGTGTGGACGGGTGACGCGGACGGCGTCGCGGTCCGCGTGGTCGGGGCGGACGGCACCCAGGCCGAGGGGCTGCCGGCCGGACTGGACGTGAAGCTGCTCGACCCCGGCACCGACCCGGCGGGCAGCACGCAGCCGGCCGCGTTCGCGGCGGAGACGACGACACCGTCGGCGACCGGCTCGCCGTCCCCGTCGGACACGTCGTCGGACAGCCCGTCACCCACCGACTCGGCGACGGCCACGGCCACGGACCCGACGTCCGCCACGGCATCCGCCTCCGCGACGGACCCGACGTCCGCCACGGCATCCGCCTCCGCAACGGACTCGACGTCCGCCTCGGCGTCCACCTCCCCCTCCCCGACCAGCACGGTCCCGGCACCTCGCCCCTCCACGGTCGCCAAGCCGCCGATCATCACGCAGGCCGAGTGGGGCGCCTCCACGGACTACGACGGCACGCCGAGCTACGGCACCGAGATCAAGGCGGCCGTCGTCCACCACACCGGCGTCGACAGCGACAACACGGTGTCGTGCGCCGACTCCGCGGCCCGGATGCGGACCATCCAGCAGGAGCACTTCTCCCGCGGTTACTTCGACATCGGCTACAACTTCGTGGTCGACCGCTGCGGGCAGATCTTCGAGGGCCGCAGCGGCGGGATGGACCTGCCGGTGGTGGGCGCCCACGACATCGGGTTCAACACGAACACGGTCGGCATCTCCTACATCGGCAACTACATGAGCGCGCAGCCCTCGCGGGCCGCCCTGGACGCGATCGCGCGGATCGTGGCCTGGAAGTTCGGGATGTACGGCATCGACCCGGCCGGCAAGGTCACGCTGACCTCCGGCAGTCCCAAGGGCCAGGACGGCAACCTGGTCGACAAGGACCAGCAGATCACCCTGCCCCGCGTCTTCGGCCACCGGGACACCAACGCCACCGCCTGCCCCGGCGACAACCTCTACAAGAAGCTGTCCCTCATCGCCACGCTGGCCAGGACGCCGGGCGTCTCGCACGCCCTGCCCACCGCGGACCGCGACCGGGACGGCCTGCCCGACCTGGTCGCCGGCACCCCGAAGGCCAACTCGCTGACCGTCGTGCCGGGTGGCGTGGACGGGCCGGTCACCGGCAAGAAGGTCACGCTCACCCAGAACAGCACGGGCGTGCCCGGCTCCTCCGAGTCCGGTGACGGTTTCGGTACCGCGACCGCCTGGGGCGACGTCAACGGCGACGGATACGCCGACCTGGCGATCGGCTCTCCCGGCGAGGACGACACCAGCGGTCACGCCGACCGGGGCTCGGTCACGGTCATGTACGGCCCGGCCCTCGACACCGGGTTCTCGTACAACACGTCGGGCAGTGTCACGGCGACCGGCGCCAAGCTCGGCTCCACCGTCGCGGTCGGCGACTTCAACGGCGACGGCAAGGCGGACGTGTTCGCGGCCGGCACCGGCGGGGGCGGCAACTGGAACGTACGGCTGACCGGCGGCGCCACCACCTCGGGCACCCTGACCACGGCCACCGGCTCCCTCGCCTACCTGGACGCCGCGAGCGGCGACTTCAACCGGGACGGTTACGCCGATGTCGTCCTCAACTACCGTGACACGGGCGGCATCTCGCGCCTGGTCCGGTTCGCGGGCTCGGCGAACGGGCTGACCAAGGCGGGCGTGCTCAGCGTCAAGGGCGGCCGCTCCGTCGCCTCCGCCGACTTCAACGCCGACGGCTACGACGACCTCGTCGTCGGCCAGCCGTACAGCGCGGAGTCCGGCGCGTACAAGGGCGGTCAGGTGACCATGCTGCTCGGCACCTCCACCGGCTTCACCACGACCGGGATGAAGACCGTCCACCAGGACACCAGTGGAGTGCCGGGTGCCGCCGAGGACGGCGACGCCATGGGCGCCTCGGTCTCCGCCGGCGACTACAACGCCGACGGCTTCCCCGACGTCCTGGCCGGCCTGCCCGGCGAGGACATCACCCGCGACGGCGTGAACCGCTCCGACGCCGGTTCGGCGCTGCTCGTCAAGGGCGGTGCGTCGGGTCTCACCGGCTCCGGCGCGGTCGCGGTCTCCCAGGACACCTCGGGGGTGCCCGGCGCCACCGAGAGCGGTGACACGTTCGGCTCGTCGGTGTCGCTGACCGACCTGTCCGGGTACGGGCGGGCCGACCTGACCTTCGGCGTGGCCGGGGAGGACGGCGGCGACGGCATCCTGATGTACCTGCCGAGCAACAGCTCCGGGCTCGGGTACGCCCAGACGGTGGTGTTCAGCAAGTCGACCCTCGGAACGCCGACGGACGCGGCCCTGGGCACGACCCTGGCGCCGTAGCGCCGTGACGCGTTCCGGCCGGGGCCCTCCCCAGGAGGGTCCCGGCCGGACGTTCAGCCCGCGGCGGTCGCGTCCCGGCACAGCAGGCGCAGCGAGCCGTGGCCGTCGAAGCAGCGCCGGGCCTCATCGATGGGGTCCCACAGCCGGCCGTCGGGGGTGCGCACCCAGTGCTCGCCGCCGGTCGCCCACCACTCGGCGCCGGTCTCACGGACGATCACCTCTCCGGCGTAGGCGCCGAAGCCGCGCAGCACGCTTTCCACCGCCGCGTGCGGTGGCCCCTCCCGGCGTATCTCGTCGATCATCCGGTCCACCCGCCACAGGCTCTGCGCCGAGTAGTCGAGCCGTACCCGCGCACCCTCGCGCATGGTCGCGACCGCGTCCGCCGCCCACCGCACGGGTTTCGCCGCGGCGTGCGGCCTGGTCTCCTGCTGTGCTGTCACGTACTGGGCTGTCACATAGGGAAGAGCGAGCCGGGACAGGCATCCGTCACCGGGATCCGAGGCGTTTCGCCAACCGTCGCAGGACCGCCCCACGTCCACCGCACGACAGCCACAGGACCCGCTCGGGCCAGGGCGTTTCGACGCGCCGGGGCTCCCTCACCCACGAGGTTCGACACGCCGGGCTCCGCACGCACGGGGGCGGGAGCCGGGCTCCCTCACGCCCCGGGTTCCGCGGCGCCCCGGGCCCGGCGGGAGACCACCGCGCGCAGCACCCGGCGCCCCTCGACCGCGACGTCCAGGGCCCGGCGCAGACCGTGCGCGCCGTGACCGGCGAGGAGTTCCAGGACGGCGATCTGGCGGCGCAGCTCGGCGGCGACGAGAGGTGGCAGGTCCTCGGTTTCACCCGCGCGCCCGGCGTCGAGGCCGTCGTCGTGTGCGGTGCCGTCCGCGGCGGGGTCGAGCAGCCGGTGGACGCGCAGGGAGGCCACCGAGCAGGCGTCGGCCCAGGGCCGTACCGCGTCGACGGTGCGCTCGGCCGGGGCCGCGTCCAGCATGCGGCGGGCGAGCCGGGCGGCCTCGTCCGCGGCGGGCGGCGTGCTGCCGAGCGCGTCGCGGGCCTTGGTCAGGCCGCCGCTCCAGTCGGAGCCGTCGGCGAGGCCGGCCCACAGCGGGCGCAGCAGTTCGTCGTCGTCGCCGCCGAGCAGGGGCAGGCACCGATCCAAACAAGCCAACGCACTGGCGGCCAGTCCGCGCTCGTCGGCCTGTGCGATCAGTTCCACCAGGCTCATGAAAGCCTCCCTCGCCAGGGCGCCGACCGGTACGGAGCCCGCACTTCCCCTTACTGCGTGCGACGGCCCGGGAGTGTCACAGCCGTGGGTTTCCAGCCAAGTGTGGTGTTCGGCACGGGACCGGCGAGGGGCTCCCTCGTGCCGCGTCCGGGTCGGCACCGGGACGCACCCGCCGATCGTCCGGCCGGAGTCCCGATGCGACCCCTCGGCCCGGCCGGTCCACCGGGCCGCCAGCCCAGCCGGTCCGTCAGCCCACCGTCCGTCAGCCCAGCCGGTCCGCCAGCTGCCGGAAGTCGGTCCAGGAGAGCGCGGGCCTGCCCGGGTCCCACAGCTTCTGCACGGTGGCCCGCAGCGGCATCCGTATCCCGGCGGCGACCTGATCCTGGGTCTGCGCGTTGGGGAAGTCGCCCCACACCGCGAACGACCCGCCGAGGATCTGCCCGTCGTAGCGCGCCGGCACGGCGGTCGTGCCGCGCAGCACCCGCGGGTTCCACTGCTCGTAGATGCGCTGTCCCGTCGGATACACGAAGGTCTGCGGCTGCCCGAGCACGTAGTAGAGGAACTCGTCGTTGTAGTTGAGCACCTTGCGGCCCGCGCTCAGGTACTCCGCCGGCTGCCGGGCCCCGATCTCCTTGCCGGTCCAGTAGGCGGCCTGGAGGTCCTTGGCGGGCTGCACAGAGGTGCCGCGGAAGAAGCCGTCGTTCCACGCCCGGACGGCGGTCCTGCCGTGGGCGCGGACGGTGTCCGCGCGGTCGTTGAGCCAGCCGGTGGCGAGGTCGGCGACGGTGCCGCCGGAGCCGTAGGCCTGCCGCGCGGCGGTGGCCAGCTGCGGATACGACGCCTGCGGGTCCTTCACGGTCAGCGCTTGGTACTCGTCACCGCCGAGGTGCCACCGGTCGCCGGTGAAGAGCCCGGCGTACTCGGTCAGCAGATCGTCGACGATCTTCGCGGAGGCGTCCTTGGAGATGTCGACGGCGCCCCTCGTGGCGACCCCGCTCGCGTTGCGCAGCTGGAGGTCGGGATGGGCGGCGATGACGGCGCCCAGGTGCCCCGGCGAGTCGATCTCGGGGACGACGGTGACGTGCCGGCTGTTCGCCAGGTCCACGATCCTCTTGACCTGCGCCTTGGTCAGATGGTCCTTGGCGACGATCTCGGGATGGGTGCTGGACTCGATCCGGAAGGCCTGGTCGTCGGAGAAGTGCAGTCCCAGTTCGTTGAACTTCAGATCCCCCAGCTCGCGTATCCGGTCCTCGATCCAGGACTCGCTGTACGGCTTGCGCGCGATGTCCAGCATGAACCCGCGTACCGGCTTGGCGGGCGCGTCCCGGACGACCCCCTCCGGGGCCGCACCGCCGCCGTGGACCTCCTGCTTCAGGGTGCGGGTGCCGTAGAAGACCCCCGCCTCGCCCGGCCCGCTGATGTCGACCCGCCCGCCGTGGACGGTCATCGTGTACGACTCCTGGTTCCCGCCCCCGCCGCCGAGCGCGAGCCGTACGTCACCGGCCCGCGCGTCGTCCTTCCGGCCGGCGTAGGCCAGTCCCAGCTCCCCGGCTATGAGCCGGCCCTCGTCGGCCAGCCGGGCATCGCTCACCACCACCCGCTCGCCCCGCTGCGGCTTCCAGCCGGGACCGCGCGCCGGGGTGTGGGAGCGCACCGCGGGTATCGTGCGCGGCGCCTGCGACAGCGGGTAGGTCCGGCTCGGCGAGGGACTCGCCGACGGCGTGGCCGGCCCGCCGGAGACGGCGCCGGAAACCCGGTCGGAGGACTGCCGCGTGCCCCCCTCCTGTTTCCCGCCGGATCCGTCCGTGGCGGCCCACACGCCGACACCCGTGCCGAGCGCGACCGTCCCGACGAAGGCGGCGGCGACCACCGCCCGCTTCCGTATCACCTGCTGCGCCGGTCCCCGGCGCCTGTGCTGGTTCACCCTGCCAACGTACGACCGATCCGGTGTTCACCGGTCACCAGGGCGATCCGAAACTCTTCCGTCCGAGTGAAAATCAGGCCTCGCACGGACACACAGTGACCACTCTCGATAACCTGACGACACACCTTTCACAGCATCCCCTGCCACACCACATGTGAGCGAGGACCCACGCTGCCCGCCCACCGACTCCCGTACCTCCCCACGCCTCTCGACGCCTTCAACACCGCCCCCGCCGACGAGGCGCGCATCCTCCTGCTGCACTGCCTGCACAGCCTGCGCTGGTCCCGCCGGCTCGCGGACCACCGCCCGTACCCCGACCTGGACGCCCTGCTCGCCGCGGCGGACGAGGCGGCGTACGACCTCGCCCCGGGCGACCTGGCCGAGGCCCTGGCGGGCGAGGCGCTGCCCGAGCTGCCCGCGGACACGTACTCGGCGGCCCACATGGCACTGAGCGCGGCGCACGCGGCCTACGAGGCGCGATTCGGACATGCGTTCGTCATCTATCTGGGTGATGTCCACCCGGACGAGGCGCTCGACCGCACTCTCGAAGCCATCCGGTCACGATTGACAAACGATCCGGAGGAGGAGCGGGTGACAGCGGCGGAGCAGTTACGGCGCCTCGCCCGGGGCAGGCTCGGCACCTGCCTCAGGACCGTGGGAGACTGCGCGACCAGCACAAATGCTCCCGTACCCGGCAAATGACGCGACCACCCACCCCGGTGGCCGCCCCCGCTAGCCCAACCGCGTGCCAGTTTGATCACACCGGTAGGCCCCCCGTAAGGCACAGCGCGGAGCCTCGCTACGATGCTGGGGGCCGGTGGACCGTACCCGGCCGGGCCCGACCGACAGTGAAGCCGGCGCGGCCCTGATCCCCGCACCCGGAGGGTTCTTCCGTGCCGGCTGGAACGCTGTACCGCGGCCGGGAAGGAATGTGGTCCTGGGTGGCTCACCGAGTCACCGGCGTCCTCATCTTCTTCTTCCTGTTCGTTCATGTACTGGACACCGCTCTCGTGCGTGTCTCCCCCGAGGACTACGACAAGGTCGTAGCCACGTACAAGACGCCGATCGTCGCGCTGCTGGAGTACGGCCTCGTCGCCGCCATCCTCTTCCACGCGCTCAACGGTCTGCGCGTCATCGCCGTCGACTTCTGGTCGAAGGGCCCGCGCTACCAGAAGCAGATGTTCTGGGCAGTGATGGTGGTCTGGTTCATCCTGATGGCCTTCGCGATCACCCCCGTCCTCGGCCACGCCGCTCGTGTTCTGACCGGGAGCTGAGGCCCATGTCCACGACTGAAACCACCGCGTCCGGAGTCGGCCCCGTCGAGGGCGCCCCCGTCTACTCCGTCGACAACCCGGCCCCGCTGATCGAGGCCCCCCGCAAGCGCACCAAGAAGTCCCCGAAGTCGACCCGGGGCAACTTCGAGCTGGCGGCGTGGCTGTTCATGCGCCTGTCCGGCATCGTGCTGGTCGTCCTCGTCCTCGGCCACCTGCTGATCCAGCTGGTGCTGGACGGCGGCGTCTCCAAGATCGGCTTCGCCTTCGTGGCCGGTCGCTGGGCGTCCCCGTTCTGGCAGGTCTGGGACCTGCTGATGCTGTGGCTCGCGATGCTGCACGGCGCCAACGGACTGCGGACGATCATCAACGACTACGCGGAGCGCCCGAACAGCCGGCTGTGGCTCAAGGGCCTGCTCTACACCGCCACGGTGTTCACCATCCTGCTGGGCACGCTGGTGATCTTCACCTTCGACCCGAACATCCGCTAGGCACGGGGCTGCGAGAAACATGAAGATCCACAAGTACGACACCGTCATCGTCGGCGCCGGTGGCGCGGGCATGCGCGCGGCCATCGAGTCGACGAAGCGCAGCCGCACCGCGGTCCTGACCAAGCTCTACCCCACCCGCTCCCACACGGGCGCCGCGCAGGGCGGCATGGCCGCCGCGCTGGCCAACGTGGAGGAGGACAACTGGGAGTGGCACACCTTCGACACGGTCAAGGGCGGTGACTACCTGGTCGACCAGGACGCCGCCGAGATCCTGGCGAAGGAGGCCATCGACGCCGTCCTCGACCTGGAGAAGATGGGCCTGCCGTTCAACCGGACGCCGGACGGCACCATCGACCAGCGCCGCTTCGGCGGTCACAGCCGCAACCACGGCGAGGCCCCGGTCCGCCGCTCCTGCTACGCGGCCGACCGCACCGGCCACATGATCCTCCAGACGCTGTACCAGAACTGCGTCAAGGAGGGCGTGGAGTTCTTCAACGAGTTCTACGTCCTGGACCAGCTGATCACCGAGGTCGACGGCGTCAAGAAGTCGGCCGGTGTGGTGGCCTACGAGCTGGCCACCGGTGAGATCCACATCTTCCAGGCGAAGGCCGTGATCTACGCCTCCGGCGGCACCGGCAAGTTCTTCAAGGTGACGTCGAACGCCCACACGCTGACCGGTGACGGTCAGGCGGCGGTCTACCGGCGCGGGCTCCCGCTGGAGGACATGGAGTTCTTCCAGTTCCACCCGACCGGCATCTGGCGCATGGGCATCCTGCTGACGGAGGGCGCCCGTGGTGAGGGCGGCATCCTCCGCAACAAGGACGGCGAGCGCTTCATGGAGAAGTACGCGCCGGTGATGAAGGACCTCGCGTCGCGCGACGTGGTGTCGAGGTCGATCTACACGGAGATCCGCGAGGGCCGCGGCTGCGGTCCCGAGGGCGACCACGTCTACCTGGACCTCACCCACCTGCCGCCGGAGCAGCTGGACGCCAAGCTCCCGGACATCACCGAGTTCGCGCGGACGTACCTCGGCATCGAGCCCTACACGGACCCGATCCCGATCCAGCCGACCGCGCACTACGCGATGGGTGGCATCCCGACGAACGTCGAGGGTGAGGTCCTGGCGGACAACACCACCGTCGTCCCGGGTCTGTACGCGGCCGGTGAGGTCGCCTGCGTGTCGGTGCACGGCGCCAACCGCCTGGGCACCAACTCGCTGCTGGACATCAACGTCTTCGGCCGCCGCGCGGGCATCGCCGCCGCCGAGTACTCGGCGAAGGCCGACTACGTCGAGCTGCCGGAGGCCCCGGAGTCCTTCGTCCTCGAGCAGATCGAGCGGCTGCGCAACTCCACCGGCAACGAGCGGGTGGCCACGCTGCGCCGCGAGCTGCAGGAGACCATGGACGCCAACGTCATGGTGTTCCGCACCGAGCAGACGATCAAGACGGCCGTCGAGAAGATCGCCGAGCTGCGTGAGCGCTACAAGAACGTGGCGATCCAGGACAAGGGCAAGCGGTTCAACACGGACCTGCTGGAGGCGATCGAGCTGGGCAACCTGCTCGACCTGGCCGAGGTCATGGCCGTCTCGGCGCTGGCCCGCAAGGAGTCCCGCGGTGGTCACTACCGCGAGGACTACCCGAACCGCGACGACGTCAACTTCATGCGCCACACCATGGCGTACCGCGAGGTCGGCGCCGACGGCTCGGAAACCGTCCGTCTCGACTACAAGCCGGTCGTCCAGACCCGCTACCAGCCGATGGAGCGTAAGTACTGATGGCTACCCCTGTTCTGGACAAGGCGGACGCGGCCGGCCGGCCCGAGCCCGGCTTCGCCGACTCCCCCTACATCACGGTCACCTTCCGGGTCCGCCGGTTCAACCCGGAGGTCTCGGCGGAGGCGGTCTGGGAAGATTTCCAGCTGGAGATCGACCCGAAGGAGCGCGTCCTCGACGGCCTCCACAAGATCAAGTGGGACATCGACGGCACCCTCACCTTCCGCCGCTCGTGCGCGCACGGCATCTGCGGCTCGGACGCGATGCGGATCAACGGCAAGAACCGCCTTGCCTGCAAGACGCTGATCAAGGACATCAACCCCGAGAAGCCGATCACGGTCGAGCCCATAAAGGGCCTCACGGTCCTGAAGGACCTGATCGTGGACATGGAGCCGTTCTTCCAGGCGTACCGGGACGTCATGCCGTTCCTGATCACCAAGGACACGAACGAGCCGACGCGCGAGCGACTGCAGTCCGCCGAGGACCGCGAGCGCTTCGACGACACGACGAAGTGCATCCTCTGCGCGGCCTGCACCTCCTCCTGCCCGGTGTTCTGGAACGACGGCCAGTACTTCGGCCCGGCCGCGATCGTGAACGCCCACCGCTTCATCTTCGACTCGCGTGACGAGGCCGGGGAGCAGCGCCTGGAGATCCTCAACGACCGCGACGGCGTATGGCGCTGCCGCACCACCTTCAACTGCACGGACGCCTGCCCGCGCGGTATCGAGGTCACGAAGGCCATCCAGGAAGTGAAGCGCGCACTGATCACGCGCCGCTACTGATCGCCGTACGGCTACGGCTCATCGGGCCCCGTCTTCCGGTCACACACCGGGGCGGGGCCCTCGCCGTCACACGGACCGACTCAAGCCGCCACCGCGTCCCGGCGCCCGGCCCCCCGCCAAGCCACCTGCCGCCGGCCCCTGCCCGGCCTTGCCGGCAATCTGCCCTGCACCGCCGATCCTGGCCCCGCCCTCCCGGTCTCGTCCGGGGGCGGGGCCCCCGGTGTGGTGCGCCACCTCCGGCAATCACGGGATACCGCGGGGGTGCGCTCTATTCTGACGGTATGTCAGACGACCAGTCGTACGAACTACTCGGATTCGACAACGTGCTGTTCCCCGTCGGCGACCTCGCCGAGGCCGTCGGGTTCTACGAGCGGGCCGGGTTCACCGTGGGATTCCGGTTCGACGAGGCCGGGATCGCGCTGCTGAAGGTCGGCGGGGAGACACCCGGCATCCTGCTACGCGCCGAGGAGGCGCTGGGGCACCGGCCGCCGCCCTGGCCCTCGCAGCGCCTCTGGCTGGAGGTGCCGGACGCCCGGGCGGCGGCGCGGGAGCTGGCCGCCGCGGGGGTCGAGCCCCTGGACGAGGTGTTCCCGGTGGCCACCGGCTGGACCGTGGAGATCGCCGACCCCTGGGGGAACATCGTCGGCTTCACGGACTACACCAAGCGCCCGGCACTGGGGCGGAGGGCCTGATCGCCTTGACTTGAACACGTTCAAAAACGGGTCTACAGTCAGCCCTGTCAGCGTTTTGAACGCGTTCAAGAAGGGGTGGGGCATGGACCGCACCGTCATCGCCTACGTCATCTACCTGGCCGTCAGCATCGCGCTGACCGTCTGGGTGGCCCGCACGCTCAGCCGCAACGGCCGGATCTTCCTCGCCGACGTCCTGCGCGGCAACGAGAAGCTCGCGGACGCCGTCAACCACCTCCTGGTGGTGGGCTTCTACCTGGTCAACCTCGGCTTCGTGGCGCTGTACCTGGGCGACGACGGGACGATCGAGGACACCCGCGGCATCTTCGAGGCCCTGTCGACCAAGGTGGGCGTGGTCCTGCTGGTGCTCGGCGTGATGCACCTGGGCAACGTGTACGTGCTCAGCAAGATCCGCCGGCGCGGGGTCATGGAGCGGGAGCAGCTGCCCCCGGTCACCCCGCGGGAGTGGGTCGCCCCGACGGCCGGCGCGTGACCACCGTGACGACCATGACCACCAGGGAGGGCCGGGACGCCACGAGCGCCCCGGTCCGCGGGCTGACCGTCCTGTACGACGCCGAGTGCGCCCTCTGCGCCCACCTGCGCGGCTGGCTCGCACGGCAGTCGCAGCTGGTGCCGCTGGAACCGGTGCCGGCGGGCTCGGCCGAGGCGCGCGACCGCTTCCCGGGTCTCGACCACGCCGCCACCCTCGACGAGGTCACCGTCGTCGGCGACTCCGGGCAGGTCTACCGGGGCGCCCACGCCTGGATCGTCGTCCTGTGGGCCCTGCGCGAGCACCGCCCGCTCGCGCACCGGCTCGCCACCCCGGCCGGCGCCCGGCTGGCCCGGGGTGCCGTGCTGGCGGCGGCGAAATGGCGGGACTCGCACGGGCAGGGGCGGCGGAGCGGGCGGTGGGGAGGGCAGTCGTACCGGCGCGCGGACGGGTGGACGTACCACCCGGACACGGGCTGGACCTACCAGCCGTCCTCCTGCTCCGACGGCGCCTGCGCCACTCGTTAGGCTCTTGTACCGTGCCCGCGAAGAACGACGGCCCCGAGACGGCCGGTCCCCAGAGCAGCAAGTCCGAGCAGACCCGTGCGCTGATCCTGGAGACCGCGATGCGGTTGTTCCAGGAGAGCGGGTACGACAAGACGACCATGCGGGCCATCGCCAGGGAGGCCGGGGTCTCCGTGGGCAACGCCTACTACTACTTCGCGGGCAAGGAACACCTGATCCAGGGCTTCTACGACCGGATCGCCGCCGAGCACCAGGAGGCGGTCCGGGAGGTCCTGGACCGGGAGACGGATCTGGAGGCGCGGCTCGCGGGAGTGCTGACCGCGTGGCTGGACATCGCCAGGCCGTACCACGAGTTCGCGGTGCAGTTCTTCAAGAACGCCGCCGACCCCGACAGCCCGCTCAGCCCCTTCTCCCCGGAGAGCGAGCACGCGCGCGAGCAGGCCATCAGCGTGCACCGGGAGGTCCTGGCCGGCTCGAAGTCCAAGGTGGCCCCCGAACTCCGCGAGGTCCTGCCGGAGTTGCTGTGGCTCTCCCAGATGGGCCTGGTCCTCTACTGGGTCTTCGACCGCACGGAAGGGCGTGAGCGCAGCTACCGTCTGGCGCGGCGCGGGGCCCGGCTGACCGCACGCGGGGTGTCCCTGGCCCGGTTCCGGGTCCTGCGCCCGCTGGTCCTGGAGATCCACGAACTGTTCACGGACTTCCTGCCGGGAATGACGAAGGCACTGCCGGATCCGGGGCGCGAGCGGGGCCAGTGATCACTTCCGGGTGCCAAGGTCACCCTCGACGTGGAGCAGATCATCCCGGCCGGGCAGCGAAAGACCGACAGATCAGATCCACTCCAGCCGCCACAGCCGGAACACGCCCGTGCCGTCCGTGAGGTACTGGCCACCGCCCACGTCCTCGATGCTGACCACGTACTCCTTGCGCTGCCACAGTGGGATCAGCGGCACGTCCTCGGCCACGTCGGCCTGGATGTCGCGGAAGTCGTTCGCGGCCCGGCTGCGGTCGGCGAACTGCCGGCTGTCCAGGATGAGGTGGTCGACCAGCTTGTTGCTGTATCCGGTGCTCATCGTGGAGCCGGTGCCGACGAGCGCGGCGCCGAAGGTGTCCGGGTCGGGGTAGTCGGCCACCCAGCCGACCGCCCACGCGTCCATCTTCCCGGCGGCCCAGCGCTTCTGGAAGTCGGTCCACTCGTAGCCCTTGACGTCCACCTTGAACAGGCCGCCCGCCTCCAGCTGCTTCTTCAGCACCGCGGCCTCCTCGGCGCCCGCGCCGCGGCCGATGCCGTAGCCGAAGGTGAACCGCACCGGCAGGGTCACCCCGGCCTCGGTGAGCAGTTCGCGGGCCTTCTTGGTGCTCTGCGTCGGGTAGCCGTCGAAGAACGACGTGGTGTGGCCGGTGATACCGGTCGGGATCAGCGAGTACAGCGGGTCGACCGTGCCCTCGTAGACCCTCGCGGCCAGCTCCTCGCGGTTGACCAGCCAGGCCATCGCCCGGCGCACCCGCACATCGTGCAGCGGGGATGCGGCACGGGTGTCGAGGTACAGGTTGCGGGTCTCGGCGCTGTCGGAGTCGGTGACCCGCATCCTGGGGTCGCTCGGGTTCAGCCGGGAGAGCACGTCCGGCGGCAGGGTCCGGGTGGCGACGTCGACCTGCCGGGCCTTCCAGGCGTCGTCGAGCTTCTGGGAGTCGGTGTAGTACCGCAGCTCGACCGGGCGGCCGGTGCCGCTGAGGTAGCCCTTGTAGTTCTTGTACGGCTGAAGGCCGGCCTTCTCGTCCTTGGTGTACGACGTGAGCGTGTACGGGCCGGTGCCGTCGACCGCGGAGCCGGTGCGCAGGGCGCCGGCCGGGTACTTGTCCTTGTCCACGATCGAACCGGCGCCGGTGGCGACCTTCGACGGGAAGGTGGCGTCCGGGGACGACAGGTGGAAGGTGACCGTCCTCGCGCCGTCGGCGGTCACCGAGCCGAGCGTGTCGAACAGGGAGGCCGGGCCGACATCGGAGTTGATCCTCTTCACCCGGTCGAAGGAGAACTTCACGTCCTCGGCGGTCATCGCCCGCCCGCTCGGGAAGGTGATGCCGTCGCGCAGCGTGCACCGGTACGTCTTCAGGCCGCCGCCCTCGAACGCGCAGCTCTCCGCCGCGTCCGGGACCGGCTCGACCCCGCCCGGCTCGAAGGTCAGCAGCGACTGGAAGACATTGCTGAACAGCGCCCAGGAGCCGGCGTCGTAGGCGCCGGCCGGGTCGAGTGCGGTGACGGCGTCCGTCGTTCCGACCGTGATCGCCTTGTTCTCGTCCCCCTGCGACGGCAGCAGTTGCCAGCCGCCGATTCCCACGACGGCGAGCACGAGCAGCGTCACGAGAATCCGCATGCGAACAGATCGCATGGTGGTGCCCTCCCCAGGCCCCTTGAGGCCCTACCCCTGGCCAGCACGATGTCGCCACTCCCCTAAGCGGCGCGGCTCACCTAATCACACGTGTTTCACCCGGGGGAAGGGCTTTCTGACCAGATGGGCAAGAACTTACCGAGGCGTTGGTTACGCCGGGGTTTCACAGCGTCTTCACAGCCGTGGGAGCGGTTCCGGTCACGCGCGCGTGGCGGCCAGTTCGATCACCGTCACGTCCGACGGCGCCCCCACGCGCGTGGGCGGACCCCAGGCGCCCGCGCCCCGGCTGACGTACAGCTGTGTGTCGCCGTAGCGGTCGAGACCGGCGACGGTCGGGTTGGCGGCGGCCGCGAGGAGGTTGCCGGGCCAGAGCTGGCCGCCGTGGGTGTGACCGGAGAGCTGGAGGTCGACGCCGTGCCGGACGGCCTCGTGAATCTGCACCGGCTGGTGGGCGAGCAGCACGCACGCGCGTGCCGGGTCCCGGCCGGCGAGGGCCCTGCCGAAGTCCGGGCCCTGTCCCTCGCTCTCGCCCTGGAGGTCGTTCACCCCGGCCAGGTCGAAGTACGGCAGCGCCGTGCGGGCGTTCTCCAGCGGGTGCAGGCCGAGGGTGCGCACCTCCTCGACCCACTGCTCGGCGCCGGAGAAGTACTCGTGGTTGCCGGTGACGAAGTAGGCGCCGTGCCGCGCGTCGAGCCGGGCGAGGGGCGCGGCGGCCGGGCCGAGGTCCTTGACGCTGCCGTCCACCAGGTCGCCGACGACCGCGATCAGGTCCGGCTGGGTCGCGTTCACGGTGTCGACGACCCGCTGCGCGAAGTCCCGGCCGAGGACCGGGCCGAGGTGGATGTCGCTGACGACCGCGATCCGGAAACCGTGCGCGGCCCGCGGGAGTTTGGCCAGCGGCACGGTGACCCGCTTCACCCGCGGGCCGCGCAGGACGCCGTAGGTGCCATAGCCGACGGTCGCGGCGGCGGCGGTGGCGGCGGCCCCGGCGACGACCCGGGAGACGAAGAGACGGCGGGTGGGTCCGGGCCCGGGGGGCGGGGGCTCGGCTGCCGGGGCCTCGGGCGCCTGAGGCTCGGGGGCCGAAGGGGCGGCTGCCGGGGCCTCGGGCGCCTCAAGCTCGGGGGCCGAAGCGGCGGTTGCCGGGGCCTGTGCCGGTGACGGTGCCCGAGGTGTGACGGCGGCTGGCGCGGGGGGATCCGGTGCGGGTGCGGTGGGTCCGGACGAGGGTGTGGTGGGTGCCGGTGCGGTGAGGGCCCGGGCCGGGCGGGGCCCGCGGTCCAGTGCGCGGCGCAGCAGTGGTCGTACCGCCTCGCCGGCCACCACCGCCAGCAGCAGGTACAGGGCGAGGGCCATCCACAGGAAGCCGGGCCAGGCCAGGGTCCGCTGAAGCCGGAAGGGTGCGCCGGTGCGTTCCGCGACCAGGGCGGCCACCATCAGGACCGGGCCGGCGACGAACACCGCCGTGCCGGCGCGACGGGCCGGGCCGGGGCCGCGTGTGGTGTCGCGGACCAGACGCCGCCACACGTACCAGTGCAGGGCCGCCACGACGGCCAGGACGGCCAGGGCCACGAGTGCGAAGACGATGACCAACCCGATCTGTCCCCCGCTATGACGTCCGGCGCAGTGCGCGCAGTCCGCGCAACCCGATGACCCCGATGACCGTCCCCAATACGAAGGAGACGACCGCCAGCAGCAGGTGCACCCAGAAGTACGCGGTCGGGTGACCGTCGTCGAAGGCGAGCCCGCTGCTGTCCTTGACCAGGTTCTTGACGAAAGTGACCCAGATGACCCAGCTCCACACCCCGAAGGCGAGCAGGAACCAGGAGACCGGGCGGCTGAGCTTCATGCCTCCAGTATCGCCGTCGGCCGTCCGGTTCCGTGTCGGGGGTGGGGCGGGTGGCGGGACTTCGCGGTTCGCTCCAGGTACGTTCTCGATCGTGCCCGCACCCAAGAAGACCGGCCGGCGATCATTGCTGGTCACCTCCGCCACACTGCTGTCCCTGTCCGTCACCGCGCCCGCCGCCCTCGCCGCGCCGACCCCGTCGACCAGTCCCACGCCCACGCCACCGGCCCGGATGTCCACCGTGGGCGGCGCCCGGCTGGGCCTGCCCGGCACCCAGGTCGACCTCGCTCCCGGCGTGCCCGTGCTGCCCAAGGACCTCACCGCCCGTTCGTGGATCGTCTCCGACGCGGAGTCCGGCGAGGTGCTCGCCGCGCACAACGCGCACTGGCGGCTGCCCCCGGCGAGCACCCTGAAGATGCTGTTCGCGGACACGGTGCTGCCCCGGTTCCCCAGCGGCACCCAGCACAGGGTGGTGCCGTCGGACCTCGCGGGTATGGGCATCGGCTCCAGCGTGGTCGGGATAAAGGAGGGCCACACCTACACCGTCCACGACCTGTGGCTCGGGGTCTTCCTGCGCTCGGGCAACGACGCCGTGCACGTGCTGTCCCAGATGAACGGCGGCATCGAGCGGACCGTCGAGGACATGCAGGCGCACGCCGACGAGCTGCAGGCCCTGGACACCCACGTGGTCTCCCCGGACGGCTATGACGCGCCGGGTCAGGTGTCGTCGGCGTACGACCTGACGCTGTTCGCCCGTTCCGGGCTGCAGAAGAAGGACTTCCGCGACTACTGCTCGACGGTGCGGGCGAAGTTCGGCTCCGCCGAGATCCAGAACACCAACCGGCTGCTGAGCGGTGACACCGACGTGCCCGTCTACCAGGGCATCGCGGGCGTGAAGAACGGCAACACCACCCACGCGGGCGCCACCTTCACCGGGGTCGCCGAGCGGGGCGGCAAGGTGCTGCTGGTCACGGTGATGAACCCGGAGAAGCATGAGCACAACGAGGTCTACAAGGAGACCGCGAAGCTGTTCGACTGGGGCTTCCAGGCGGCCGGCAAGGTCAGCCCGGTGGGCGAGCTGGTGCCGCCGAGGAGCGCCGCGGCGAACACCGCGCGGCCGAGCCCCAGCGCCGTGACCGGGCAGGCGGCCTCGGGGACCGGCGGGCCCGGCTCCAAGCCGGTGGCGAGCGCCACCACCCACTCCGGTTCCGGTGTAGGTACCGCCCTGGCCATCGCGGGCGGACTGCTGGTGCTGCTCTCGGGCGGGGTGTTCCTGATCAACCGCCGGTGGCCGCTGCCGGATCTGATGCGCCGTCGGGCGCGTCACTGAGTTCGGCCTCCTTGCTCCGCGTCGCCGTCCAGGAGGCGCAGAACAGCACGAGTTTCGCGGTGAAGTTGATCCACAGCAGCAGCGCCACGGGGACACCGAACGCGCCGTACACGCTCTTCGCGGCGATCCCCTGGATATAGCCGCTGAGCAGGAGCTTCAGCAGTTCGAAGCCGATCGCGCCGAGCAGCGCCGCCACGATCAGGCGGCGACGCGGCGGCTCGACCCCGGGCAGCAGGGTCAGGACGTAGAGCAGGACGAGGAAGTCCGCGAGCGCGGCGACGGCGAACGCGGTGATCCGCAGCAGCAGGCTGCCCCAGCTGTGCTCCTCCAGGCCGATCGCCCGGGACAGCCGGCCGACGGCCGCCGAGGCGAGCGTGGAGGTGGCGAGCGTGACCAGCAGGGCGCCGCCGAGGCCGAGGAGGATCCCGGCGTCCTTGGCCTTGGTGAGGACCGGGTTCTCCTCGCGGTCGGGCAGTTCCCACACCGCGCGCAGGCAGTCCCGTACCTGGCCGACCCAGCCGATGCCCGTGAACAGCAGCACGGCGCCCGCGATGACACCGACGGTGCCGGCGTTGTCCACCAGTGAGCTGATGTCCAACTGCTCGGAGAGGCCCGGGAACTGTTCGGCGATCTTGTGCTCCACGGTCTTCTGGCTGGAGGGGCTCAGCGTGGCGGCCGTGATCGCGGCGGCCACGGTCAGGAGCGGGAACAGCGCGACGAAGCTGACGAACGTCATGGCGGCGGCCAGCCGGGTCCACTTCACCCGGTCCAGCCGCTCGTAGCACCGCCACGCGTGCGTGATCATCAGCCGGGTGACGATCGGCCCGACGCCGGGCAGTCTCTTCAGCCAGTCCATGATCCGTCCCTGCCCTCA
Organism: Streptomyces sp. NPDC045022; assembly: GCF_056432605.1. Classification (NCBI taxonomy): domain Bacteria; kingdom Bacillati; phylum Actinomycetota; class Actinomycetes; order Kitasatosporales; family Streptomycetaceae; genus Streptomyces; species Streptomyces sp. NPDC045022. The sequence goes on along the minus strand of NZ_JBWKIR010000020.1, from coordinate 68,994 downwards.
CGGCCCCTCTCCACACCGCTGAAATGACGTCATTATCAGGGGACATCCCACTAATCACCCGTTTTCAGGAGGTGACGGGATGTTTTGAACTAATGACCGCTATAGGGACGATACGGTCACCGGCATGTCTGGAGACACCGTTCCCGTCACCGGCTGGGGCCGCACCGCCCCCACCGCCGCCCGTCTGATCCGCCCGCGCAGCTATGAGGAGGCCGCGGCGGCCGTCCGCGGCTGCGGGGCACGCGGCGCCGTCCCCCGAGGTCTCGGACGGGCGTACGGGGACGCGGCGCAGAACGCCGGCGGCGCCGTCCTCGACATGACGGGCCTCGACCGCATCCACGTGGTCGACGCGAGCGAGGGCCTCGTGCTCTGCGACGCCGGCGTCTCCCTGCACCGGCTGATGGACGTCCTGCTCCCGCTCGGCTGGTTCGTGCCGGTCGCCCCCGGCACCCGCCAGGTGACCGTCGGCGGGGCGATCGGCGCCGACATCCACGGCAGGAACCACCATGTCTCCGGGTCCTTCTCCCGCCATGTGCTGTCCCTGGAACTGCTCACCGCCGACGGCGAGGTCCGTACGGTCACCCCCGGCACCCCGCTGTTCGAGGCGACCACCGGCGGCATGGGCCTGACCGGCATCATCCTGACGGCCACGTTCCGGCTGCTCGCGGTGGAGACGGCGTACCTGACGGTCGACACCGAACGGGCCGCCGACCTCGACGACCTGATGGCCCGCCTGACCGCCGGCGACCACCGCTACCGCTACTCGGTCGCCCGGATCGACCTGCTGGCCCGGGGCGCGGCGACCGGCCGCGCCGTCCTCACCCGCGCCGACCACGTCCCCCTCGACGCCCTCGGCAAGGGCACGCGCGCGTGGCGGCACCCGCCGTCCTTCCACCCCCGCCGCCTCCCGTCCGCCCCGGCCCTCGTCCCGGACGGCCTGCTCGGCCGGACCACCGCCGGAGTCGTCAACGAACTCTGGTACCGCACGGCGCCTCGCGCGCGTACCGGCAGGATCCAGCGTCTGTCCGCCTTCTTCCACCCCCTCGACGGCGTCCCGCACTGGAACCGCCTCTACGGGCGCGCCGGCTTCGTGCAGTACCAGTTCGTCGTCGGCCACGACCAGGAGGACGCGCTGCACCGCATCGTGCGGCGCATCGCGGAACGCCGCTTCCCGTCCCTCCCGGCCGTCCTCAAGCGCTTCGGGGACGCCGGCCCCGGCTGGCTCTCCTTCCCCGTGCCCGGCTGGTCCCTCGCCCTGGACATCCCGGCCGCGCTGCCCGGACTCGCCGCGTTCCTCGACGAACTCGACGAGGAGGTCGCCGCGGCCGGCGGGCGGGTCTGCCTCGCCAAGGACTCCCGGCTGCGCCCCGACCTGCTCGCCGCCATGTATCCGCGCGTGGCCGACTTCCGGGCCCTGCGCGCACGGCTCGACCCGCGCGGGGTGTTCGTCTCGGACCTCGCCCGCCGCCTCCGTCTCCAGACCCCCTAGGAGCTGACGTGAAGGACGCCTTCGGCCTCCCCCAGTCCCTGCTCGTTCTCGGCGGCACGTCCGAGATCGCGCTGGCCACCACGCGCCGGCTGATCGCCCGCCGCACCCGCACGGTGTGGCTGGCGGGCCGCCCCTGCCCCGCCCTGGAACAGGCCGCCGAGAACCTGCGCGCGCTCGGCGCGGACGCCCGCACCGTCACCTTCGACGCCCTCGACCCCGAGTCCCACGAGACGGTCCTCGGCAAGGTCTTCGCCGAGGGCGACATCGACCTGGTGCTGCTCGCCTTCGGCATCCCCGGCGACCAGGCCCACGACGAACGCGACCCGCTGCGCGCCGTGCGGGTCGCCCAGACCAACTACACGGGAGCCGTGTCCGCGGGACTCGTGGCGGCCGGAGCCCTGCAGACCCAGGGCCACGGCTCCCTGGTGGTCCTGTCCTCCGTCGCCGGCGAACGCGCCCGCCGCGCCGACTTCATCTACGGCTCCAGCAAGGCCGGCCTCGACGCCTTCGCGCAGGGCCTCGGCGACGCCCTGCACGGCACCGGCGCGCACGTCATGGTCGTCCGCCCCGGCTTCGTCCGTACGAGGACGACGGCCGGCCGGCCGCGGCCCCCGCTCGCCACCACCCCGGAGGCGGTCGCCGCCGCGATCGAACTGGGCCTGCGCCGCCGCGCGGAGACGGTGTGGGTACCGGGCGCCCTGCGCCTGGTGATGGCGGCACTGCGGCACGCCCCACGGTCGGTGTTCCGCAGGCTGCCGCTCTGACGGAGTTCGACGGGACGTCGGGACGGAGCCCACGGAAGGGCCACCCGGGACCGGCCGCGAGACCGGCCGGCGGACTACCGGCTGGCGATCGTCCCGCGCTTGGCATCGGTGTGGCCCGCCTGCGGCGGGACCACGTATCCCCCGAACGTGTACTCCCGCAGCTTGCGCCACACCCCGTCCGCGCCCTGCTCGTAGAGCGCGAACCCGGTGCACGGCCACTCCGCGTCGAAGCCCGCCAGCTCCTCGAAGGCACGGTCCATCGCCGCGTCGTCGATGCCGTGCGCGACGGTGACGTGCGGGTGGTACGGGAACTGCAGCTCGCGCGCCACCGGCCCGGAGGCGTCGCGCACCCGCTGCTGCAGCCGGGCGCAGTCCTCGGCGCCCTGGACGACCCGGACGTAGACCACCGGTGACAGGGGCCGGAAGGTGCCCGTGCCGCACAGCCGCAGCGGGAACGGCCGGCCGGCGGCGGCGACCTCGGTGAGGTGCGCCTCGACGGCCGGCAGATCGGCCGCCGCCACCTCGGTCGGCGGGAGCAGGGTGACGTGCGTGGGGATGCCGTGAGCCGCGGCGTCGCCGAAGCCCGCGCGCCGCTCCTGGAGCAGGCTGCCGTGAGGCTCCGGGACCGCGATCGACACGCCGATCGTTACGGTCCGCACGTCGTCTCCTGTCATCGCGTCTGTGATGTTCTCACTCGTCCGGCTATCGACTGTACGGCCACGACTGTCCTGTGGGCAGGCGCAGCGGAAGTGATGTGCAGCGCTCCGCCCACGGACGTGTGTGCGGTCGTACGCCTCAGTGCTTCGCGGGCAGGAAGCCCACCCGGTCGTACGCCTGCGCGAGCGTCTCCGCGGCGACCGCACGGGCCTTCTCCGCGCCCTTGGCCAGGATCGAGTCGAGGGTCTCGGAGTCGTCCAGGTACTGCTGGGTGCGCTCGCGGAACGGTGTCACGAACTCGACCATGACCTCGGCGAGGTCCGTCTTGAGCGCGCCGTAGCCCTTGCCCTCGTACTTCGTCTCCAGGTCGGCGATGCCCTCCCCGGTGAGCGTCGAGTAGATCGTGAGCAGGTTGCTCACGCCCGGCTTGCTCTCGGCGTCGAAGCGGATCACGGTGTCGGTGTCCGTGACCGCGCTCTTGACCTTCTTCGCCGTCGTCCTGGGCTCGTCGAGGAGGTTGATGAGGCCCTTCGGCGTGGACGCCGACTTGCTCATCTTGATCGACGGGTCCTGCAGGTCGTAGATCTTCGCCGTCTCCTTGAGGATGTACGGCTTCGGGACGGTGAAGGTCTGGCCGAACCGGCCGTTGAACCGCTCGGCGAGGTCGCGGGTCAGCTCGATGTGCTGGCGCTGGTCCTCACCGACCGGCACCTCGTTGGCCTGGTACAGCAGGATGTCGGCGACCTGCAGGATCGGGTACGTGAACAGTCCCACCGAGGCCCGGTCGGCGCCCTGCTTGGCGGACTTGTCCTTGAACTGGGTCATGCGGGAAGCCTCGCCGAAGCCGGTGAGGCAGTTCATGACCCAGGCGAGCTGGGCGTGCTCGGGGACGTGGCTCTGCACGAAGAGGGTGCAGCGGTCCGGGTCGAGGCCGGCGGCCAGCAGCTGGGCGGCGGCGAGCCGGGTGTTGGCACGCAGCTGGGCCGGGTCCTGCGGCATCGTGATCGCGTGCAGGTCGACGACCATGTAGAACGCGTCGTGGGACTCCTGCAGGGCCACCCACTGGCGGACGGCGCCGAGGTAGTTGCCGAGGTGGAACGAGCCGGCGGTGGGCTGGATACCGGAGAGCACGCGGGGTCGATCAGTGGCCATGCTCACCATTCTCTCAGGTGCCGGGGGCCGATCCGGAACTGGCCGGGAAGAGGCAGGAACCGCTGATACGCCACGCGGCGGCTCGGCGCAGTGCCGGGCCGCCGCGGGAGGAGCCTCGCGGGGAGCTGCTCGGCCGATGAGCGGCCGGTGAGCCCCGGAGCGGGTCAGCCGAGGTCGATCTCCGGGTAGAGCGGGAAGCCGGCCACGAGGTCGGTGGCCCGGCGGGAGATCTCGTCCGCGATCTTGGGGTCGAGGATGTGCTGGGCCTTGGAGGGGGCGCCCTTGCCGGTGGTACCCGGCTCGGTGGCGGTGAGGACGCGGTCGATGAGACCGGCGACCTCGTCCATCTCGGCGGTGCCGAGGCCACGGGTGGTCAGGGCGGGCGTGCCGACGCGGATGCCGGAGGTGTACCAGGCGCCGTTGGGGTCGGCGGGGATGGCGTTGCGGTTGGTGACGATGCCGGACTCGAGGAGAGCCGCTTCGGCCTGACGGCCGGTGAGGCCGTAGGAGGTGGCGACATCGATCAGGTTGAGGTGATTGTCCGTGCCGCCGGTCACCAGGGTGGCGCCGCGCCGCATCAGGCCCTCGGCGAGGGCACGGGAGTTGTCGACGATGCGCTGGGCGTAGTCCTGGAAGTCGGGCCGGCGGGCCTCGGCGAGGGCGACGGCCTTGGCGGCCATGACGTGCGGCAGCGGGCCGCCGAGGACCATCGGGCAGCCGCGGTCGACCTGGTCCTTGAGGGAGTCGTCGCACAGGACCATGCCGCCGCGCGGGCCGCGCAGCGACTTGTGGGTGGTGGTGGTGACGATCTGGGCGTGCGGGACCGGGTCGAAGTCGCCGGTGAGGACCTTGCCGGCGACGAGACCGGCGAAGTGGGCCATGTCGACCATGAGGGTCGCCCCGACCTCGTCGGCGATCTCGCGCATGATCCGGAAGTTCACCAGACGGGGGTAGGCCGAGTAGCCGGCGACGATGATCAGCGGCTTGAACTCGCGGGCCTGGGCGCGCAGGGCCTCGTAGTCGATGAGGCCGGTGGCCGGGTCGGTGCCGTAGGAGCGCTGGTCGAACATCTTGCCGGAGATGTTCGGGCGGAAGCCGTGGGTGAGGTGGCCACCGGCGTCCAGGGACATGCCGAGCATGCGCTGGTTGCCGAAGGCCTGGCGCAGTTCGGACCAGTCGGCCTCGGTCAGGTCGTTGACCTGGCGGACGCCGGTCTTCTCCAGGAAGGGGGCCTCGACCCGGGCGGCGAGGACGGACCAGAAGGCGACGAGGTTGGCGTCGATGCCGGAGTGCGGCTGGACGTAGGCGTGCCGGGCGCCGAAGAGTTCGCGGGCGTGTTCGGCGGCCAGGGACTCCACGGTGTCGACGTTGCGGCAGCCGGCGTAGAAGCGGCGGCCGATGGTGCCCTCGGCGTACTTGTCGCTGAACCAGTTGCCCATCGCCAGCAGGGTGGCCGGGGAGGCGTAGTTCTCGGAGGCGATCAGCTTGAGCATCTCGCGCTGGTCGGTGACCTCCTGACCGATCGCGTCGGCGACGCGCGGCTCGACGGCGCGGATGACGTCGAGTGCGGCGCGGAAGGCGGTGGACTCGGTGGAGAGGTGCTGCTGCTCTGGCATGGGGACCTCCGGACGGTGTACGGGCAGCGTTCACGTTCGGCCCAGGCGCACGGCACTGTTTTCCCGCTCGGGCCGCTCCCCGATGGTCCGTCCCATCCCAGCGCGCCAGTCACGGCCCGCTCGTCAGCCTACCGGGCGCGCCGGTCGGCGCAGGTCCCGCGTCCACCATGCGAGCGCGAGTAAGAAGGAGGTGACTTCGTATCCGGGAGAGGCCGTGACCGCTGCTGAGGATCTGATCGCCGCCGCCGACGCGCACGGTGCGCCCACCTACGATCCGCTGCCGGTCGTCGTGGCCACGGCCGAGGGGGCGTGGATGACGGATGTGGAGGGGCGCCGGTATCTGGATCTGCTGGCCGGGTATTCGGCGCTGAACTTCGGGCACGGCAACCGGCGGCTGGTCGCGGCGGCGAAGGCGCAGCTGGAGCGGGTGACGCTGACGTCCCGGGCCGTCCATCACGACCGGTTCGCGGCGTTCTGCACGGAGCTGGCCGAGCTGTGCGGGATGGAGATGGTGCTGCCGGCGAACACCGGGGCGGAGGCGGTGGAGAGCGCGGTGAAGACGGCCCGGAAGTGGGGGTACCGGGTGAAGGGGGTGCCCGCGGAGATGGCGAAGATCGTGGTCGCGGGCGGCAACTTCCACGGGCGTACGACGACCGTGATCAGCTTCTCGACCGATGCGGAGGCCCGTGCGGACTTCGGGCCGTACACGCCGGGGTTCCAGATCGTGCCGTACGGGGACCTGACGGCGATGCGGTCGGCGCTGACGGAGAACACCGTGGCGGTGCTGCTGGAGCCGGTCCAGGGCGAGTCCGGGGTGATCGTGCCGCCGGCCGGTTATCTGGCGGGCGTGCGGGAGCTGACCCGCGAGCGGAACGTGCTGTTCGTCGCCGACGAGATCCAGTCGGGCCTCGGCCGGACCGGGCGGACCTTCGCGTGCGAGCACGAGGGGGTGGTGCCGGACGTGTATGTGCTGGGCAAGGCGCTGGGCGGCGGGATCGTGCCCGTGTCGGCGGTGGTGTCGAGCGCGGAGGTGCTCGGGGTGTTCCGGCCGGGTGAGCACGGGTCGACGTTCGGCGGTAACCCGCTGGCCTGCGCGGTGGCGCTGGAGGTGATCGCGATGCTGCGGACGGGCGAGTACCAGGCGCGGGCGGCCGAGCTGGGCGATCGGATGCACCGGCAGCTGGGGACGCTGCTCGGCACGGGCGCGGTGACGGCGGTGCGGGGGCGCGGGCTGTGGGCCGGGGTGGACGTCGCCGCGGCGGTCGGTACCGGGCGCCAGGTGTCGCAGCGGCTGATGGACCGGGGGGTGCTGGTGAAGGACACCCATGGGTCCACCGTCCGCCTCTCGCCGCCGCTGACGATCGGTGAGCAGGACCTGGACTGGGGGCTGGAGCAGCTGCGGGCGGTGCTGAACGCCTGAAGAGGGTGAGGGTGCTCAGAGGATCACGTGGGGCAGGAAGCGGGCGTACTCGTCGGTGATCAGCCCCGCGGACTCGCGGATGCCGAGGCCGGCCGACTCCTCACGGACGACCCAGGCGCCGAGGACGACGTGGTTGCCGTCGAAGGCGGGCAGCGGGGCGAGCTGCTGGTAGCAGCAGGGCTCGTCGCGGATCGCCGCGGGCTCGCCGGGGGGGTGCACGGTGACGCCCTCGCCCTCGCGGCCGAGCAGGGGCTTGGCCACGTAGCCGGGTGACTTCGCCAGCTCGCGGGGGCCGTCGAGGTAGGCGGGCAGGAGGTTGGGGTGGCCGGGGTACAGCTCCCAGAGGATCGCCAGCAGGGCCTTGTTGCTGAGCAGCATCTTCCAGGCGGGTTCGATCCACAGGGTGCTGCCGGTGCCGCCGCCGTTGTCGAGGGTGTCCAGGACGTGGCCGGCGAAGGCGTCGGTGGTGAGCCACTCCCAGGGGTAGAGCTTGAAGATGCCGCGGATGAAGCGGAGCCGGTTGTCGACGAAGCGGCCGGAGAGGGTGTCCCAGCCGATCTCCTCCATGGAGAGCCAGTCGGTGTCGAGGCCGGCCTGCTCGGCGGTCTCCTTGAGGTAGGCGACCGTCATCAGGTCCTCGCCGAGTTCGTCGGCCGAGGAGTGCGCGAAGTGCAGCGGGCTGCCGGGAGGCAGCAGGGCGGCCTGCGCGCGCCAGGCGTCGACCAGGCGTTCGTGCAGCGAGTTCCACTGGTCGGCGCCGGGGAAGCGGTCCGCCATCCAGAACCACTGGGGCGAGGCGGCCTCGACCAGGGAGGTCGGGGTGTCGGCGTTGTACTCCAGCAGCTTGGCGGGGCCGGTGCCGTCGTAGCGGAGGTCGAAACGGCCGTAGACGGAGGGGAGTTCGGCACGGCGGTGCCAGGCCTCGGTGACCGCGGCGGCCAGGCGCGGGTCGATGATGCCGAGATCGGCGAGGCGGTCCTCGGCCACGATGTGCTCGGCCGCGGCGAGGCACATGCGGTGCAGTTCCTCGACGGTCTCCTCCAGCGCCTCGACCTCGTCGAGGGTGAAGACGTAGTAGGCGCTCTCGTCCCAGTAGGGGCGCAGGGAGCCGTCGGGGTGCCGGATGAGCGGGTAGATGAGTCCCTGCTCCTCGACGGTCTGCTGCCAGTAGGGGCGGGGGGTGATCGTACGGCGTTCCATGTGAGAGTGTCCGGTCAGCCGCCGGAGCCGCCCTTTCCGCCGCCGAAGCCGCCGCGGTGGACGCCGCTGCCGCCCGAGGAGCCACCGGAGCCCTTGCCGGGCTTGGTGAGGGAACCGCCGCCCACCCAGGAGCCCTTCTTCTTGCCGCCGTAGTACCAGCTGCCGTGCGACGAGGTCTTGGTGGACTTGCAGTTCTTGTCGGAGACGACCTTGTAGCCCTTGCCGTAGGTGTAACTGTCGCGGTCCACGCAGCGCTTGTCCGGGTCGGAGGAGCAGGCGGTCAGGGCTGCGGCCAGCAGGCCCATGCCGCCGAGGACGACCGTGCCGGAGCGGAGCCGCTTGCGCGTCTGTGGCTGTGGCTGTGGGCTGGTCATGTCTTCGTGTCTCCCCCGGGTATGGACCGACCGATTCTGTTCACTGTTGGATCAGCCTAGAGACCGGTGCGAACGGCCGTACAGGGGCCCTGCGCTTTCCCGTTCGCCTAGAGTCACTGTGTGTTGTTCGGAATGGTGTGCGCCCTCGGCGCGGCGGTCTGCTTCGGTACCGCGACGGTGTTGCAGGCGGTGGCCACGCGAGCGGCCAGCACAGACGGGGGTGGCGGCGGGGACGCGGCGCTGTTGCTGCGGGCGTTGCGGCAGTGGCGGTACATCGCCGGGCTGGCGTTGGACGGGCTGGGTTTCCTGCTGCAGATCGCGGCGCTGCGATCGGTGCCGATCTACGCGGTGGGCGCGGCGCTGGCGGCGAGCCTCGCGGTGACGGCCGTGCTGGCGGCGCGACTGCTACGCGTACGGCTGAGCGGGCTGGAGTGGGCCGCCGTGGGCGTGGTGTGCGCGGGTCTGGCGATGCTCGGGCTGGCCTCGGGCGCCGAGGGCGACCGTGGCGGGCCGGACTGGCTGAAGTACGCGATGGTGGTGGTCGCGGTGGGCGTGCTGCTGCTCGGCGCGGTGGGCGGGCGCCTGTCCGGCCGCACCCGTGCCCTGCTCCTGGGGCTCGGCGCGGGGCTCGGGTTCGGGGTGGTGGAGGTGGCGGTACGGCTGATCGACTCGCTGCGGCCGGCCGGCCTGCTGGCCAATCCGGCGACGTACGCGCTGCTCATCGGTGGCGGTGCCGCGTTCCTGCTGCTCACCTCGGCCCTGCAGCGCGGCTCCGTGACGACGGCGACGGCCGGGATGGTGATCGGCGAGACGATCGGCCCGGCGACGGTCGGCGTGGTCTGGCTCGGCGACCGCACCCGGGGGGGCCTGGCCTGGCTGGCGGTGCTGGGCTTCGTGGTGGCAGTGGCCGGGGCGCTGCTGCTGGCGAGGTTCGGCGAGGCACCGGCGGACCAGGAGGAAACGCGCCCGCTGACAGAGACACGAGCACCCTGACGACGCCGCGGGCACCCTGGCGACATGGATGCGCCGCGGGCCGGGCGCGGGTGCGCCGGGGGCGGTGTGTCGAGTCGGGTGTGCCGTGTGGCGGTGTGCCGGCCCCGGCGCCCCCCTACGGCAGCACCCGGCACAACGCTTCCAGTGCCCCCGTCCAGGCACTGTCCGGTGGGGTTCCGTAACCCACGACCAGCGCGTCCAGTGGCTCGGTGTCGGCCTGTGGGTGTCGGTGAAAGGACAGGCCGTGCAGCGCCAGGCCCTGCCAGACGGCGGCCTGGACCACCGACTGTTCCGTGCCCGGCGGCAGGCGCAGCACCGCGTGCAGGCCGGCCGCGATCCCCGTCACCTGTACCTCGGGGGCGTGGTCGGCCACGGCCGCGGCGAGGGCGTCGCGGCGGCGCCGGTAGCGCAGCCGGGCCGAGCGGACGTGCCGGTCGTACGCGCCGGAGGTGAGGAACTCGGCGAGGGTGAGCTGTTCCATCACACCCACGGTGTCGATGCGGCCCTTCGCCGCGACCGCCTCCTCCACCAGGGACGGCGGCAGCACCATCCAGCCCAGCCGCAGTCCCGGTGCGAGGGACTTGCTGGCGGTGCCGAAGTAGACGACACGGTCGGGGTCGAGGCCCTGGAGCGCGCCGACGGGCTGGCGGTCGTAGCGGAACTCGCCGTCGTAGTCGTCCTCCAGGACCAGCCCGCCGGTGCGCCGGGCCCAGTCCACGACGGCGGCCCGCCGGTCCGGGTGCAGGGGCACGCCCATGGGGAACTGGTGGGCCGGGGTCAGCAGCACCGCCCCCGCGCCGCCCAACTCGCCCGTGTCGGTGCCGAGTGCGTCGTACGGGAGCGCGGGCGTCGTGAGGCCGGCGTCCCGCAGCAGCCGCCAGTACACGTCGAGGCCGTACGACTCGACGGCCACCGTCCGCACCCCGCGCGCCCGCAGCACCCTGCCGAGGATGCCCAGGCCGTGCGAGAAGCCCGCGGTGATCACCATGGTCTCCGGGTCGGCGCGGACGCCCCGGGCGCGGGCGAGGTAGCCGGCGAGGGCGGTGCGCAGTTCGAGGGAGCCGCGCGCGTCGCCGTAGCCGAGGGCGTCGAAGGGCGCGGTGGCCAGGGCGCGGCGGGCGGCCTTGAGCCACTCGGTGCGCGGGAAGGCGGCGAGGTCGGGAATGCCGGGGACGAGGCTGTGGGCGGGACGGCCGGGTTCCCGGCGGCGGGGTACCGCCGGACGCGGAGCGGACGGCGGGACCGCCGCCCGCCCGCGCTGCCCGGAAGACACGGAGGGTGCCCCCGCCGCCACCCGGGTGCCCGAGCCCTGCCGGGCGGTGAGCCAGCCCTCCGCGACCAGGTCGGCGTACGCCTCGGCGACGGTGTTGCGGGCGATGCCGAGGTCGGCGGCGAGGGAACGGGAGGAGGGCAGCCGGGTGCCGGGGGCCAGGCGCCCGGTGCGGACGGCGTCCCGCAGGGCGTCGGTCAGCCCCCGGCGCAGCCCGCCCGAGCCGGTCGGTTCGAGGTGCAGGTCGACGCCCAAAGTGGCCCAGGATCTCGCCATGGAAATGGACCATACTCCTGGGCTGCCTCGCTCCTAGGGTCGAGGGCATGAGCACTGCACAGGAAACCGTCGAGTACGCACCCGAGCAGGCCCCGAGGCTGAGCTGGGCACAGCTCGCACCCGAGGTCTACAAGGCGATGATCCGCCTGGACACCGCCGCCAAACAGGGACTGGACCCGAAGCTGTACGAGCTGGTGAAGATCCGCGCCTCGCAGGTCAACCACTGTGCGTTCTGCCTCGACATGCACACCAAGGACGCGCTCGCGGCCGGTGAGAGCGTCGAGCGGATCGTGCAGCTCAGCGCGTGGGAGGAGTCGCGGCACTTCTACACCGCGAAGGAACTGGCCGCGATCGAGCTGACCGAGGCGATCACCGTCCTGACGGACGGCTTCGTGCCGGACGCGGTGTACGACCGGGCCGCGGAGCACTTCGAGGAGGCCGAGCTGGCCCAGCTGATCGCCGCGATCACGGTGATCAACGCCTGGAACCGGTTCGGTGTGACCACCCGCATGACCCCGGGCCACTACCAGCCGGGGCGGCACAAGTGAGCCGTACGCGGTTGCTGGACCGGGAGGTCGGCCAGGCGATGTCCGCGCTCAGCGCGGCGGCGAAGCGGGGGCTCGGCGATCCGGTCCTCGCCGAGCTGGTGATGATCCGCGCCTCGCAGCTCAACCATTGCGCCTTCTGCCTCGACATGCACCTCGAAGTGGCCCGGAAGAACGGGGAGTCGGAGGACCGCGTCCAGCTGCTGAACGCCTGGGAGGAGGCCGAGGACCTCTACAGCGAGCGGGAGCGGGCCGCGCTGGCACTGACCGAGGCGATCACGGTCGTCACGGACGGCTTCGTGCCGGACGCGGTGTACGAGCGGGCCGCCGAGCAGTTCAAGGAGGCCGAACTCGCCCACCTCATCGGCCTCATCACCGCCGTCAACGGCTGGAACCGCCTGATGGTCAGCCGTCGCATCCCACCGGGGGGTTACCAGCCGTGAGCAAGGTGGACGAGTTCCGCGCACTGCATCTCAAGCGCGCCCAGGGCGATCCGCTGATCCTGCCCGGCCCCTGGGACGCGGCCAGTGCCCGGGTGTTCGTGGCCGCCGGATTCCCGGCGCTGGCCACGCCGAGCGCCGGGGTGGCCGCCTCGCTCGGGTACGAGGACGGGGCCACTCCGGCCGACGAGATGTTCGCGGCGGTCGCCCGGATCACCCGGTCGGTGGACGTGCCGGTGTCGGCGGACGTCGAGGACGGCTACGGGCTCGCCCCGAAGGAGCTGGTCGAGCGGCTGCTGGAGGCGGGCGCCGTCGGCTGCAACCTCGAGGACTCGGGACCCGGGGGTGTCCTCAAGGATCCGCACGCGCACGCCGAGTACCTCGCCGAGGTCCGCTCGGCCGCCGCCGACGGGCTCTTCGTCAACGCCCGCGTCGACACCTTCGTCCATGGCGACCGGGATCCCGAACGGGTCATCGAGCGGGCCGCGTTGTACGTGGCGGCGGGCGCGGACTGCGTCTATCCGATCCTCGCCCCGCCGGAGGTGCTGCCCCTGCTGCGGGCCGGGATCCAGGGGCCGCTGAACGCCCTGGCCCGGCTGGACGGGGGCGGCCCCTCGCCCGCCGCGCTCGGCGAACTCGGGGCCACCCGGGTCACGTTCGGGCCCGGACTGCAGCGGAAAGCGGCCGGGGCGCTGCGGGAGATCGCCGGCGACCTCATCGGGTAGGGCAGGTCAGGACAGCCACTTCTTCCACACGGCGGGGTGGCTGTCCACCCACTTCCGGGCCGCCTCCTGCGGGCTCAGCTTCTGCTCGGCGATCATCAGCGAGACCTCGTTCTGGTCCTCCGTCGTCCACCTGAACTTCTTCAGGAAGGCCGCCGCCTCGCCGCCGGACTTCGCGAAGCCGGCGTTGAGGTACTTCTGCAGCGGGGTGTGCGGGTAGGCGCAGGTGACCTTGGCGGTGTCGGCGTCACAGCCCTCCTTGTACGGCGGCAGCTTCACCTCCGTCATGGGAACCTTCTTGAACAGCCACTGGGGTGCGTACCAGTACGTCAGGAAGGGCTTCTTCTCCTTGGCGAACTGCTTGATCTGGGTGATCTGCGCCGCCTCGGAACCGGCGAAGACGACCTGGTAGTCGAGCTTCAGGTTCTGCACCAGCGCCTTGTCGTTGGTGACGTACGACGGGGAGCCGTCCATCAGCTGGCCCTTGCCGCCGCTCTCCGCGGTGCGGAACAGCGAGGCGTACTTGTTCAGGTTCTTCCAGTCCGTGATGTCCGGGTGCTGCTTGACGAGATAGGTGGGGACGTACCAGCCGATGTGGCCGGTCACCCCGAGGTCGCCGGCGGACCGGATCGTCTTCTTGTCGGTGACGTACCGCTTCTCCTGGTCCGGGTGGCCCCAGTCCTCCAGAAGGGCGTCGACCCGGCCCTGGCTGAGCGCGTCCCAGGCCGGCACCTCGTCCACCTGGACGGTGTCGACGCGGTAGCCCAGCTTGTGTTCGAGGAGGTACTGGGCGACTGCCACGTTGGCCTGGGCGCCCACCCAGGACTGCACGGACAGGGTGACCGTCTTCGCGCCCCGGGCGTTCGCGAACGGGCTGGCCTGCTTGGTCATGTCGGCGGCGCCGCAACCGGTGGTCAGGCCCAGGACCGCGACGGCCACCGGGATGGTCGTACGGATGCGCATGTCAGGCTCCCTTCTTCGCGCGGCGTTCGGTCGGCTGGGTCACCCGGTCGAGCATCAGGCCCAGGCAGACGATGGCGGCGCCGGCCACCAGGCCCGTCGCCAGGTCGCCCTGGGCGAGGCCGAAGGTGACGTTGTAGCCGAGGGCCCCGCCGCCGACCAGGCCGCCGATGATGACGACGGCCAGGACCAGGACCACGCCCTGGTTGACGGCGAGCAGCAACGAGCGCCGGGCGAGCGGGAGCTGGACCTGCCACAGCTGCTGGCGGCCGGTCGCGCCCAGCGAGCGCGCGGACTCCAGCGCGGCCTGGTCGACCTGGCGCAGGCCCTGCGCGGTGATCCGGACGACGGCCGGGAGGGCGTAGACGACGGCCGCGGCGACGGCGGGGGCACGGCCGACGCCGAACAGGGCGACGACCGGGATCAGGTACACGAACTGCGGCATGGTCTGGCAGACGTCCAGGACCGGGCGCAGGGCGCGCTCGACGCGGTCGCTGCGGGCCGCGGCGATGCCGGTCGCGAAGCCCAGGACGAGGGTGACGGCGACGGCGGCCAGCACCTGGGAGAGGGTGTCGAGGGACGGCTCCCACACCCCGAGCACACCGATCGCGGCCATGGCGAGGACGGCGGTCAGCGCGGTGCGCCAGGTGCCGATCAGCCACGCCAGGGCGGCGACGATCAGCAGCACCGACCACCAGGGCAGCCACTGCAGGCCGTCGCGGACGGGGTCCAGGACCCAGGTGGTGAAGTGGCCCGCCCAGTCCGCGGTGCCGCCGACGACCGGGACGCCGGAGTAGAGGTGGCCGGTCATCCAGTCGACGGCGCGGTTGACCGGTTCGGCGATGTTCAGGGTCCAGCCGGCCGGCCAGTCGAGGTGGCCGATGAGGCGGGTGGCCAGGGCGACGGTGACGGTGACGGCGAGGGCGTACGGCCAGCCGATCGTCCGGGTGCGGGGGCTGCCGTCCCCGGCGGCTCCGGTCAGCCGGTCCAGGACCACCGCGAGCAGCACGATCGGGATGCCGGCCGCGAGGGCCGCGCCGACGTCGACCGAGGCGAGGGCCTGGTAGACGCGGTCACCGAGGCCGCCGGCGCCGATGACCGAGGCGATGACGGCCATGGACAGCGCCATCATGATCGTCTGATTGAGGCCGAGGAGGAGTTCCTTGCGGGCCAGCGGTATACGGGCGGTCAGCAGCCGCTGGCGGCGGGTGGCGCCGAGTGACTCCACGGCCTCCAGGACCTCGGGGTCGGCGCCGCGCAGGCCGAGCGCGGTGAGGCGGGCCATCGGCGGGGCCGCGTACACGACGGTGGCGAGGGCGGCCGCGGGGACACCGATGCCGAAGACCAGGACGACGGGGAGGAGGTAGGCGAAGGCCGGGAGCACCTGCATGGTGTCCAGGACGGGGCGCAGGGCCCGGTCGAGGCGGTCGGACAGGCCGGCGGCGAGACCGAGGAGCGCGCCCACGGCCACGGAGGCGAGGACCGCGACGACCATGAGCGCCAGGGTCTGCATGGTCGGGACCCACATGCCGAGGGCTCCGCAGCTGAGGAGGGCGACCGTGGTGCCGAGGGCCAGGCGGGCGCCGCCGAGGCGCCAGGCCGCGAGTGCGCCGAACGCCGTGACGCCTGCCCAGCCCGCGGCGAGGAGGGTGAGGTAGACGGCGCGGACGCAGAGGACGACCGCGTTGCTGACATAGCCGAAGAAGTACAGGAACAGGGGGTGGCTGTCCCGGTTGTCCATGACCCAGTCGCTGGCGGTGGCGAGCGGATGGGAGAGGTCGACGGTGAGGGCGTGGGGCCAGGTGGCGCCGGGCCAGTGGGTGGCGGCCCAGGGGGCGAGGACCGCGGCGAGGAGGGCGAGCAGGAGGAGTTTGCCCGCGGCTCGGCTCCTGAGGACGCGGGGGGTGCGGGTGCCGGAGGTGGGGACGGTGAGGGTTGCCATCAGACGACCTCCGCGTCGGCGTCGGCGTCGGCGGTCGGTCGGGTCGCCTGCCCGCGCCGGTGGGATGCCGCTTGCTGGGGGACGGGCGCCGGCCCGGCGGCACGACTGCCCCCGGCTACGGTGCCGGTGCCCGTGGCCGTGCCGGCGCCGGCGCCCGCTTCGGTCGTTCCCGCGACCACTCCCAGGAGCGCGTCGGAGTCCACCACCCCGAGGCAGCGGCCCTCGTCCATCACCCGCGCCGCAGTTCCCGCGCGGGCCACTGCCTCTATAGCCTCGGCGACCGTGGCCTCCGGGCGGACCGCCGGGCCGGTCTCCGTGTCCTGCGCGCACGCGGGGCGCATGGCGGTGCGGACCGTCATCACCTGTTCGCGGGGTACGTCCCGGACGAACTCGCGGACGTAGTCGTCGGCCGGGGAGCCGACAATCTCCTCGGGGGTGCCGAGCTGGACGACCTGGCCGTCGCGCATCAGGGCGATGCGGTCGCCGAGTCTGAGGGCCTCGGTGAGGTCGTGGGTGATGAAGACCATGGTGCGGCCCTCCTCGCGGTGCAGGCGGGCCACCTCTTCCTGCATGTCGCGCCGGATGAGCGGGTCGAGGGCGCTGAACGGTTCGTCGAAGAGCAGCACCTCGGGGTCGACGGCGAGGGCGCGGGCGAGGCCGACGCGCTGGCGCTGACCGCCGGAGAGCTGGCCGGGGCGGCGCTTCTCCATGCCTTCGAGGCCGACCTTGGCGACGATCCCGGCGGCCCGTTCGCGCCGTTCGGACCTGCCGACGCCCTGGATCTCCAGGCCGTAGGCGACGTTGTCGAGGACCGTGCGGTGCGGGAGCAGGCCGAAGTGCTGGAAGACCATGGCGGCGCGGTGCCGGCGCAGTTCGCGCAGGCGGGCCCGGTCCATCGCGCGGACGTCCTCGCCGTCGATGGCGATCGTGCCGGCCGTCGGCTCGATCAGCCGGGTCAGACAGCGGACGAGGGTGGACTTGCCGGAGCCCGACAGGCCCATGACGACGAAGACCTCGCCCTTGCGGACGTCGAAGGAGACGTTCCGGACGGCGGCGGTGCAGCCGGTGCGGGAGCGGAGTTCGGCGGGGGCCAGGCCGCTGAGTTCCGGGTCGGCCGGGATGCGGTCGGCCTTCGGGCCGAACACCTTCCACAGGCCGTCCACGGAGAAGACGGGGGTGTCGGTGGGGGGCTTGCGAGTGGGGACGGTGAGTGTCATCGGGTCTCGCCTCCGATCAGGTCGACGGCCTTCTCCCCGACCATGAGCACCCCGATCATCGGGTTCACGGCGGTCATGGTGGGGAAGACGGACGCGTCGGCGATGCGAATGCCGGCCAGGCCACGGATGCGCAGTTCCGGGTCGACCACGGCCAGTTCGTCGTCGGCGGCGCCCATCTTGCAGGTGCCGGCCGGGTGGTAGACGGTGTGCGCGGCCTTGCGGGCGTACTCGCTCAGTTCGGCGTCGCCGACGATCTCGGGACCGGGGCACACCTCGCGCTTGAGCCAGCCGGCCAGCGGCTCGGCCTTCGCGATCTCGCGGGCGATGCGGATGCCGTCGACGAGGGTACGGGCGTCGTAGTCGTCCTCGTCGGTGAAGTACCTGAAGTCCAGGGCGGGCTTCACGGACGGGTCGGCGCTGGTCAGGTAGAGGCGGCCGCGGCTCTTGGGCTTGGGGATGTTGGGGGTCATCGAGACGCCGTACGGCGGGCGTTCGTAGCCCAGGCGCTCCGGGTTGTCCGTGAACGGGATCTGGTAGAAGTGGAACATCAGGTCCGGGCCCGCGTGTTCGGGGTCGCGGCGCACGAACAGGCCCGCGTCGGAGTCCATCGCGGAGTTCTCCGGGATGGGGCCGTGGGTCTCCCAGACGATCACCGACTCGGGGTGGTCGAGGAGGTTCTCGCCGACGCCCGGCAGGTCGTGGACGACCGGGATGCCGAGTGCCTCGAGGTCCTGGCGGGGGCCGATGCCGGAGTGCAGCAGCAGCCGCGGGGAGTCGACGGCGCCCGCGCACAGGACGACCTCGCGCCGGGCCCGTATCAGCAGTTCCTCGCCGTCCTTGGTGCGGACGTGGACGCCTTCGGCGCGGGTGCCGTTCAGCTCCAGCCGGTGGGCCCACGTCTCCAGGAACACATGGAGGTTGGGGCGCTCGTCCATCACCGGGTGCAGATAGGCCACGGAGGCGGAGGAGCGCTTGTTGTCCTCCGGGTGGTAGGCGAGGTCGAAGAAGCCGACGCCCTCGGTGAACGGCTTGCGGTTGAAGCCTTCGACCCGGGGTACTCCGAGTGCCGAGCGGGCGGCGTCGACGAAGTCGCGGGCGATGGCGTTCCGGTCCTTCTCGTCGACGGAGACGATGTTGTTCTTCAGGCGGGCGAAGTAGGCCTCCATGGGGACGGCGCCCCAGCCCTTGGCGCCGGCCTCCTCCCACTCGTCCCAGTCGGACGGGAGCGGCTTGAACGAGATGAGGGTGTTGTGGGAGGAGCAGCCGCCGAGGACGCGGGCGCGGCTGTGCCGGATGTGGGAGTTGCCGCGGGGCTGTTCGGTGGTGGGGTAGTCGTAGTCGAGTTCGCCGCCGAGGAGGCCCATCCAGCGGCGCAGGGTGAGGACGTCGTCGCGGCCGACGTCGCTCGGGCCGCCCTCGATGACGGCGACGGTGACGTCCGGGTTCTCGGTGAGGCGGGAGGCGATGACGGAGCCCGCGGTGCCGCCGCCGATGACGACGTAGTCGTAGACGTGGGGGGTGTCGGACATGGGGTACCTACTCCAGAGGGTTCGGGCAAGGGGCGCGGTGGCTCAGCCGGAGGCCGAGGGGGCTCAGCCGGCGAACCAGCGCACCGGCTTCGGCGCGAGGTTCTGGTAGATGTGCTTGCTCTCGCGGTACTCGGCGAGCCCGGCGGGCCCCAGCTCGCGGCCGGTGCCGCTCTTGCCGAAGCCGCCCCACTCCGCCTGTGGCAGGTAGGGGTGGAAGTCGTTGATCCAGACGGTGCCGTGCCGCAGCCGCCCGGCGACGCGGCGGGCCCGGCCGGGGTCGGTGGTCCAGACGGCGCCGGCGAGGCCGTACTCGGTGTCGTTGGCGAGGAGGACGGCCTCCTCCTCGGTGCGGAAGGTCTCGACGGTGAGGACCGGTCCGAAGACCTCCTCGCGTACGACCCTCATCTCGCGGTGGCAGGCGTCGAGGATCGTCGGCTCGTAGAAGTAGCCGGACTCGGGCCTTTCCGGTGCCGGCTCCGGCCGCTTGCCGCCGCAGCGCAGCACCGCGCCCTCGGCCAGCGCGGAGGCGACGTACGCCTCGACCTTGGCGCGCTGCTGCTCGGAGACGAGCGGGCCGCACTCCACGCCGTCCTCGGTGCCGCGTCCGAGCCTGATCCGGCGGGCGCGGCGGGCGAGTTCGGCCACGAAGCGGTCCCGGACCGACTCCTCGACGAGGAGGCGGGCGCCGGCGGAGCAGACCTGGCCGCTGTGGATGAAGGCGGCGTTGAGGGCCTGGTCGACGGCGGTGTCGAAGCCGTCCTCGGTGGCGCAGGCGTCGGCGAAGACCACGTTGGGGTTCTTGCCGCCGAGTTCGAGGGCGACCTTCTTCACGGTGGGGGCGGCGGCCTGGGCGACCTTGGTGCCGCTGGCCAGGCCGCCGGTGAAGGAGACCAGGTCGACGTCGGGGTGCTCGGCGAGCCGGGCGCCGACGGTGTGCCCGGGACCGGTGACGATGTTGGCCACTCCGGCGGGCAGCCCGGCCTCCGCCAGCAGGCCGATCAGCGCGATGGTGGTCAGCGGGGTGATCTCGCTGGGCTTGATCACGAAGGTGTTGCCGGCCGCGAGCGCCGGGGCGATCTTCCAACTGGCCTGGAGCAGCGGGTAGTTCCAGGGGGTGATCAGCGCGCAGACGCCGACCGGCTCGTGCACGACGACGCTGTGGATGTCGGGTGAGCCGGCGTCGACGACCCGGCCCGGGGCCTCGGCGGCCACCAGGTCGGCGAAGTAGCGGAAGGCGTCGGCGACACAGTCGATGTCGACCCGGCCCTCCTCGACGGTCTTGCCCGCGTCCCGGCTCTCGAGCAGGCCGAGTTCCTCGCGGTCGCGCACCAGGAGGTCGGCGACGCGGCGCAGCAGTGCGGCGCGTTCGGCGACCGGGGTGCCGGGCCAGGGGCCGTGGTCGAACGCCTGCCGGGCGGCGCCGACCGCCCGCTCCGCGTCCTTCTCGTCACCCTCGGCGACCACGGCGAACGGCCGGGCGTCCGCGGGGTCGAGAATCTCGCGGGTCGCACCGGAGATCGCTTCCAGCCACTCCCCTCCCGCGTGGATGGTCGCCTGGGTCTGTCGTTCCGTTCTGTCCGCCATGATCGGTGTTGCCTTCCGTTCCTGTTCCGTTCCCCTGTGTGACATGGGTGTCACGCTCGGGGACCGTGGCCGCCTGCCCAAGGCCGCGGATCGCATGCGCAATCGGTGTCCGAAAGTGCGCGGCGTCACTGAAAATGCGGTCGAAAACGGGCAAAAGTAGGGCAGGAAGGAGGTTCGGAGGTGGCGGGAGGCCCAGTGGACCGCGGACGGCGGACGGCATACACGGACGCGGGCCCGGCTCCGAGACGACCGGAACCGGGCCCGCGTGGGCTTTACGGCGTAACCGCCGGAAGCGGGATCAGATGAGGCCGAGGCCGCGGACAGCCTCGCGCTCCTCCGCCAGCTCCTTGACGGAGGCGTCGATGCGGGCGCGGGAGAACTCGTTGATGTCCAGGCCCTGGACGATCTCGTACGTGCCGCCCTCGGTGGTGACCGGGAAGGACGAGATGAGGCCCTCCGGGACGCCGTAGGAGCCGTCCGACGGGATGCCCATGGAGGTCCAGTTGCCCTCGGCGGTGCCGTTGACCCAGGTGTACACGTGGTCGATGGCGGCGTTGGCGGCCGACGCGGCGGAGGACGCGCCACGGGCCTCGATGATCGCGGCGCCGCGCTTGGCGACGGTCGGGATGAAGTCCTCGGCCAGCCACTTCTCGTCGTTCACGACCTCGGCGGCGTTCTTGCCGGCGACGGTGGCGTGGAAGATGTCCGGGTACTGGGTGGCGGAGTGGTTGCCCCAGATGGTCAGGCGCTTGATGTCGGCGACCGTGGTGCCCGTCTTCTTCGCCAGCTGGGTCAGCGCGCGGTTGTGGTCCAGGCGGGTCATCGCGGTGAAGCGCTCGGCCGGCACGTCCGGCGCGGCGGCCTGGGCGATGAGCGCGTTGGTGTTGGCGGGGTTGCCGACGACGAGCACCTTGATGTCGTCGGCGGCGTGGTCGTTGATGGCCTTGCCCTGCGGCTTGAAGATGCCGCCGTTGGCCTCCAGCAGGTCACCGCGCTCCATGCCCTTGGTGCGCGGGCGGGCGCCCACCAGCAGGGCTACGTTGGCGCCGTCGAAGGCGACGTTCGGGTCGTCGGTGATCTCGATGCCCTGGAGCAGCGGGAAGGCGCAGTCGTCCAGCTCCATGGCCGTGCCCTCGGCGGCCTTGAGCGCCGGGGTGATCTCCAGGAGGCGCAGCTTGACCGGCACGTCCGCGCCGAGCAGCTGGCCGGAGGCGATGCGGAAGAGCAGGGCGTAACCGATCTGGCCGGCCGCGCCGGTGACGGTGACGTTCACGGGAGTGCGGGTCATGGCGTTCTCCGTATGACAGCTGGCGGTGGGGCGTCACTGCCCCGGCGGATGATCGATCTCTTGGCGTCAAGAGAATCCAGCGGTCAGGCTATCGCGCATCCGGCATGCGAGACGTCCCGGGCCGTGTGGCTCAGCCCACAAGGGTGATCACCAGGGAGGTGGCCCCGGAGTCAGCGGATGCGAAAGGCGGCCGCCCGTCCGGGAGAGGGTGGACGGAGGCGGCCGCCGGTGGGGGGTACCGGCTTGCCGGACTCCCGTGGGGGTACGGTTCGCCTGCCCAGGATCGGGCCCGCCATGCCTCCTCCCGGAATTTCCCCTCTGTTTCTGTGCAGCGGCTACCTGGTGCAGCCCGTCCCCCCGGACGCCAGCGTCGCGCAGGCCTTGGCCTCCGCCGCGTCCTTCACGGCGACCATCGGCGTGTACGCGATGGCGTCCCCGGCGGCGGTGATGTCCCCCGTGTGCCGGACCCTGCCCGCGGACACCTGCACCTTGTCGCCCTGCGCACCGCCGGTGATGCGTCCCCAGGCCGTGCCGCAGACCTTGCTGTAGCGGACCTCCAGGGTGGTGGTGCCGACGGTGGCGGACTTGGCGGTGGTCACCAGGTCGCCGCTGCATCCCATGGCCTCGGCGTCCTTGCCGTCGCAGGCGGAGCCGGAGCACTTCACCCCGGGAGGCAGACTCGCGTGCGCGCCGGCGGACGGGGAGGGTGACTTGGCGGCGTCACCGTGCTTGTCGCCGCCGCCCCGGTCGGTGAAGAAGAAGACGGCGGCGATGACGACGAGCACGCCGACGAGGCCCGCGAGGAACATCGTCAGCCGCTGCCGGCCCGCGGATCCCCGGGCCGCCGGACCCGGCTGCGGGGCCGCGGGCCGTCCGGCGTAGGGGCCCGGGACGTCCGGGGTCCGAGGGGGGCCGTCCGGCTGGGCCGGGGGCCGCGCGGCGGGGCGGCCGGCCGCCTGCGACGGGCCCCGGTACCCGGCGAGTCCCCAGGAGTTGGGGCCGGAGGACGCACCGTCCGGCGATCCGGCCGCGCCCTGGTCGTCAGCGGCAGCCGGACCGCGCCCCGCGCCCTCGCGCAGTCCGCCGCCGGCCGTCCGCCCGGCCACACCCCAGGAGTTCGTGGCGCCCGGAGCGGAACCGCCGGTGCCCTCGGGTGCCGTCCCCGGCCCGGCCGGGCCCTGGCGGTCCGCGCCCGTGCCCGGG
This sequence comes from Streptomyces sp. NPDC045022, assembly GCF_056432605.1. Lineage (NCBI taxonomy): Bacteria > Bacillati > Actinomycetota > Actinomycetes > Kitasatosporales > Streptomycetaceae > Streptomyces > Streptomyces sp. NPDC045022. The sequence goes on along the minus strand of NZ_JBWKIR010000020.1, from coordinate 46,353 downwards.
CCGCGCTCCGCGGCCTCCCGGGCGTCGGCGTCGGGGACCGTGGGCTGGGCGGGGATCGTCGGGGAGACACCCGCGGGCCCGGCGATGCCCGGGGTCACGGTGGTGCTGCCGCCCTTGCGGGCGGACGGCGCGCCGGTCGCCCCGAACTCCCCGAGCGCGGCACGCGCCTGGGAGATCCGGATCGCCTCCATCGTGCGGTCCTGCCGCATCTCCGCCCGGCTCCAGGCCCGTTCGGCCAGCTCCCACATGGTGGTGAGGTGGATCGGGCTGGTGCCGGTGACCTCCGCGAGCGCGACGATCGCGCCCTTGGGCGCGAGCAGCCGGCCGCCCAGATAACGCTCCCAGGACGTCTTGCTGTAACCCGTGCGGTCGGCCAGCGCCGCGATGCTCAGGCCACTGCGGTCCACGAGCCGCCGCAGCTGGCTCGTGAACTCCCTGATCTGCGGGTCCAGATCCTCGGGCAAGGCTTTCCAACGAGGCATCGATTCCCCCTCTTCCCCCGGTCGGTGCTCTTGGTCTCGCGCGCGGCGCCCCGGCCCGCCCCCCGCGTTCCGGTACCCGTGCTGGCTACCCACAGGGATGCGCTGCCTAAGGATCCCAGTTCCCGGAGTGGGGGCGCACGGGAGCATGGGCCGCCGCGGCGATGCACCCGGCGCTACGGGGTCTTCGTAACGTATCCCGAACTGTCAGTACATCCACACCGGAACGGCACATGCGGCGGTGCGCGCGGACACCGTAGCGGAACGGTCACTTCCGTGCCACAGCGCGGGGACAGGCGTTGAACAGGGAGTTCGCGGACGGAAGGCTGAATCCCGGCGGCGGCTCGTCCTTGCTCGGGGGAGGGGACGGGCCGCCGTCGCCCCCCACTACCGGCGGCCTCAGCCGCCCGGGGTCACCAGTCCCGCCCCGTACGCCAGCACCACCGCCTGGGCCCGGCTGTTCAGTTCGAGCTTGGTCATCGTGCGGTCGAGGCGGGTCTTGACGGTGGCCTCGCTGATGTAGAGGGCGGTCGGCGATCTTAGTGCCGGTGGCCCGCGTCCCCGGGGGAGACGCGGGCCACCGGCGCCGCGGACGGCGCTACTTGGTGACTGTGAAGTGCAGGGTGTCCTTCAGGACCGGGATCTCCAGCAACGGATTGGGCTGGGCCATCAGCGACAGCAGGACGATCGCCAGCCCGAGGATGCCGTAGGTGGTGATGTCCGTGAAACGGGAGCGTACGGCGAGCATGCCGACGCGGGGCAGTATCCAGCGCATGACCGCGCCGGCCAGCAGGCCGGCGCCGATCAGCAGGGTGCCGTAGCGGAACACGTCGAGCGCGGTCAGCAGCAGGCCGAGCGCGACCACCGACAGCACGACCAGCAGGGGCCACTGCCGGGCGGGCGCCGGGGCGTCGCCGGACGCGGCCCGGCCGCCCCCCTCGGGGCGCGCGGTGTCCCTGGTGAACAGCGGGAAGCGGCGGGTGACCCGCCGCGGGCGCCCGTCCGCGTCGGGGGCGCTGATCGCGTCGCGCGCTGTGGGTTCCGCGGGCTCGCGGGTGTCCTCAGCCGGCACTGCGCTCCGCCGCCTCGACCACGTTGACCAGCAGCTGCGCCCGGGTCATCGGGCCGACACCGCCGGGGTTCGGGGAGATCCAGCCGGCCACCTCGACCACGCCCGGGTGGACGTCACCGACGATCCTGCCCTCCGCGTTGCGGGAGACACCGACGTCCAGGACGGCCACGCCCGGCTTGACGTCCTCGGCGCGGATCAGGTGCGGGGAGCCGGCCGCCGCGATGATGATGTCGGCCCGCTTCAGGTGCGCGGACAGATCACGGGTGCCGGTATGGCACTGGGTCACCGTGGCGTTCTCGCTGCGCCGGGTGAGCAGCAGCGGCATCGGGCGGCCGATGGTCACGCCACGGCCGACGACCACCACCTCGGCGCCCTTGATCTCCACGCCGTGGGCCCGCAGCAGGGAGAGGATGCCGTTGGGGGTGCAGGGCAGCGGGGCGGGCTCGTTCAGCACGAGACGGCCGAGGTTCATCGGGTGCAGGCCGTCCGCGTCCTTGGCCGGGTCCATCAGCTCCAGGATGCGGTTCTCGTCGATGCCCTTGGGCAGCGGCAGCTGGACGATGTAGCCGGTGCAGGCCGGGTCCTCGTTCAGCTCGCGTACGACCGCCTCGATCTCCTCCTGCGTGGCCGTGGCCGGCAACTCGCGCTGGATGGAGGCGATGCCGACCTGCGCGCAGTCGCGGTGCTTGCCGGCGACGTACTTCTGGCTGCCGGGGTCGTCCCCGACCAGGATCGTGCCGAGGCCGGGCGTGACGCCCTGCTCCCTCAGCGCCGCCACGCGGACGGTCAGATCGGACTTGATCGCGGCTGCGGTGGCCTTGCCATCGAGAATCTGGGCGGTCATGCCCCCATCCTCGCGGATGACCCGCCCCCGGTTCCAATCCGGGTGGCCGGGACGCCTCCCCCGACTGTCACCGGATGATCAGGGATGTACCGCCTCATGATCAAAGATGTTGCACTTGCACAACACATCACGATTCCGGCTGGACAAGTAAGAGCCCGCTAAAGAACGATGAGCACACAGTGCCGCGGGCAGTGCCGGGGGGACGGACCGCATCTGTAGAACTCTCCTCCGAACCGTGCCGCGCGTCGTCCCCGCACTTGAAGCAACGGAGGAAGACCGCCATGAGCTTTGGCGACCCGAACAACCCGTACGGCCCGCCGCCGTCCCAGCCGCCGACCGCTCCCGGCTACGGCTACCCGCAGCAGCCCGGTGTTCCGCCGCAGGGTTACCCGCAGCAGCCCGCGTACCCCGGTTACCCGGTCGCGAACATGATGCCGCAGACCATGCCCGGTCTGGTGACCACCGCGCGGGTGCTGCTGTACATCGTGGCGGCCGTGCAGATCCTCATCGGCATCTTCGCCATCTTCGGTGCCGCGACGCTCAACGACGCCTCCAACGCGGGTGAGGACACCTTCGGCGACAACAGCTTCTCCGACATCGGGCACGACGGAGCCGGCGTCATCCTCGTCATCGCGCTGATCTTCCTCGCGCTCGCCGGGCTCTCGATCACGCTGGGCGTGAAGTTCTCCCGCGGCGGTCAGGGCATCCGCATCACCACGATGATCTACGGCATCCTCGGTGCCGTCGTCGGCTTCCTGATCCTGGTCGGCGCGGCCAACAACAACTCCAGCGCCGCGCTGGTGTGGGCCCTGATGTGGGTCGGCTTCGGCGGCATCATGGCGGCGGCGATGATCGCCCCGTCCGGCGCGGCCTGGTTCAACCGCCCGCGCTACTGAGCGCCGGCGGCAGGCGACGTATCCCACTGGGCTGTGCCCCCCCTTCGGCAGGGGGCACAGCCCAGTCGCCGTTCACGTCAGCGGTCCGGGTCGCCATCCCACCGGAACGACTCGAGGCCGGCCGTCTCCTCGTCGGCGCCGGCGGCGTGGGCGTCCCGGTGCCGGCGACGGACGAGGCTCGCCAGGACGACGATCGCGGCGAGCAGGACCGCGATCAGGCAGACGAAGCCCAGCACCAGCCCGGCGATGCCCAGCAGGCCGTAGCCGGCCAGTCTCGCCAGGATGTCGATCGGGTCCCCGCATCCGCACGCCGGCATGGGCCGAGTCTCCCCGCCGGGACGGCGGAGGTGACGGCCCGTTTCCGTACGGTGCCCTGGTATTGCCCGTTCCGGGACCGGAACGCCGACGGTCCGGCCGCTGACGCTCAGCGACCGGACCGACAGCGAACCGGCTCAGTGGAAGAAGTGGCGCGTGCCCGTGAAGTACATGGTCACGCCCGCCTTCTTCGCGGCCTCGACGACCAGCTCGTCACGGATCGAACCGCCCGGCTGGACGATCGCCCGGACACCGGCGCCGATGAGGATCTCCGGACCGTCGGGGAAGGGGAAGAAGGCGTCGGAGGCCGCGTAGGCACCGCGGGCGCGCTCCTCGCCGGCCCGCTCGACGGCCAGCTTGCAGGAGTCGACGCGGTTGACCTGGCCCATGCCGACACCGACCGAGGCGCCGTCCTTCGCGAGCAGGATCGCGTTGGACTTCACCGCACGGCACGCCTTCCAGGCGAAGGCGAGCTGCGCCAGCTCCTCGGGGGAGAGCGCCTCACCGCTGGCCAGCGTCCAGTTGGCCGGGTCGTCGCCCTCGGCCTGGAGCCGGTCGGCGACCTGGAGCAGCGCGCCGCCGTCGATCGGCTTGACCTCGACCGGGTGGGCGGGGCCGTCGGGGCAGCGCAGCACGCGGATGTTCTTCTTCTTGGTGAGGGCCTCCAGCGCGCCCTCCTCGTAGCCGGGCGCCACGATGACCTCGGTGAAGATCTCGGCGACCTGCTCGGCCATCTCCTTGGTGACCGGCCGGTTCACGGCGATCACACCGCCGTATGCGGAGACCGGGTCGCAGGCGTGCGCCTTGCGGTGCGCCTCGGCGACGTCCGCGCCGACCGCGATGCCGCAGGGGTTCGCGTGCTTGATGATCGCGACGCAGGGCTCGTCGTGGTCGTACGCGGCACGGCGGGCGGCGTCCGTGTCCGTGTAGTTGTTGTACGACATCTCCTTGCCGTGCAGCTGCTCGGCCGCCGCGAGACCGCCCTCGCCGGAGCTGTAGAGGGCGGCGGGCTGGTGCGGGTTCTCGCCGTAGCGCAGGGTGTGGGCCCGCTCCAGGGTGGCGCCGAGGAAGTCGGGGAACTGCGACTCGTCGGCGGGGGCGTAGGCGGAGGCGAACCAGGAGGCGACCGCGATGTCGTACTCCGCGGTGTGCCGGAAGGCCTCGGCCGCCAGGCGCTTGCGGGCGGCGAGGTCGAAGCCGCCGTCCTTCACCGCGGCGAGGACGTCGGCGTACCGCCGCGGGCTGGTCACCACGGCCACCGACGGGTGGTTCTTGGCGGCCGCGCGGACCATCGACGGGCCGCCGATGTCGATCTGCTCCACGCACTCGTCGGGCGAGGCGCCGGAGGCGACGGTCTCCCGGAACGGGTAGAGGTTGACGACGACCAGGTCGAACGGCTCCACGCCCAGCTCGGCGAGCTGCTCGCGGTGGCTGTCGAGACGCAGGTCGGCGAGGATGCCGGCGTGCACCTTCGGGTGCAGGGTCTTCACCCGGCCGTCCAGGCACTCGGGGAATCCGGTCAGCTCCTCGACCTTGGTGACGGGGACGCCGGCGGCGGCGATCCGGCCGGCCGTGGACCCCGTGGAGACCAGCTCCACACCGGCCTCGTGCAGCCCGCGCGCGAGGTCCTCGAGACCGGTCTTGTCGTAGACGCTGACGAGCGCGCGACGGATGGCCCGCTTGTTGCTCTCGGCGGTCACTGGATAACTACCTTTCGTCCCTCAATGCGATAGCCGTTGCGGGCGAGCCGCCCCACGACCTCGACGAGCAGCCTTCGCTCGACGTCCTTGATGCGCTCGTGCAGCGCGCTCTCGTCGTCCTCGTCCCGGACCTCGACCACGCCCTGAGCGATGATCGGCCCGGTGTCGACGCCGTCGTCGACGAAGTGGACGGTGCAGCCGGTGACCTTGGCGCCGTACGCGAGCGCGTCACGCACGCCGTGGGCCCCGGGAAAACTGGGCAGCAGCGCCGGGTGGGTGTTCACGAACCGCCCGCCGAACCGGGCGAGGAACTCCTTGCCGACGATCTTCATGAACCCGGCGGAGACCACGAGGTCGGGTTCGTAGGCGGCCACGGCCTCGGCGAGGGCGGCGTCCCACTCCTCTCGGGTGCCGTGGTCCTTGACCTTCCGCACGAAGGTCGGCAGTCCGGCCCGTTCGGCGCGGGCGAGCCCCTCGATGCCGTCGCGGTCGGCCCCGACGGCGACGATCCGAGCGCCGTACGACTCGGCTCCGGCGCGCTCGATCTCGTCCAGGAGCGCCTGCAGGTTCGTGCCGGATCCGGAGACCAGCACGACGAGGCGCTTGACCGCTGGGCCAGCGGGGGTGGCGGCCACGGTGGGGCCCTTTCTCGGGGTGGCGATGTGTCCGGCCGGCATCTTGTACGTTCGTACGAATGCTTCGCACATTCCGATACGGGGAAGTCTACGAAGCGGCCGACCGTCAGCAACGATACCGGCACTGTGCCCAGCCCCCCACGGGACGGGGGCTTGGCCGGAAGGTAGCGTTCGCAGGGAATCGAGAAGGGGCAGCCTCGGGAACGCGGTCGTCGTGCGGTGCGTTCACGGGGTGGAAGCTCACATCGGACGGCCGTAGCCACTTAGGGGAAGACGCTCTTTTGATGCCCGATCGCAGCCTGCGACTCCTCACGTTCCCGCCGCGCCCCGCCCGGGGGGCCGAGCGGGGCGCCGTGCTGCTTCGGGAGCGGCCGGCCTCGCCGCCCGAGGCACCCCAGGGCGGCCGGGACGGCGACGGGCGGGGCGGCGAGCAGCAGGACGACAATCCGTTCGCGCCTCCGCCGGAAGGCACCCCGGACCGCCCTTGGCAGCCCCGCCACCCCGAAGGGTCCTCCGGCCACGGCTCCGCCCCCGGCTCCGGGGGCGGCTCCCCCTGGGGCAGCCGGTGGAGCGACCGTCAGCCCGGCCGCTCCCCCGGCGGCTTCGGCGAGCGGCCCGGCGGCGGCCCCCAGGGACCGGGACCCGGCGGACCGGCCGGCCCCGACATGCGCTGGGACCCGACCGACCCGGCCCAGCGGCGCGGCCGGTACGCCTTGCTGTCGGGCATGTGGGCGGTCTTCTTCGCCCTCTTCAGCTGGCCGTACGTGGCCCTGCTGCTGGGCGCGCTGGCCCTGTACTGGGGCATCAGCGCGCTGCGCGCCAAGCCGCGCACTCCCGACCCGACCACTGCGGCCACCCCGGCCACGCCGGTGGCCCCCGGCGGCCGGCCCCAGACGACAGCGGCCATCGGCGGCCTGGTCACGGCGTCCCTGGCCCTGGTCCTGGTGGCCTCGACCTTCACCGTCCAGCTGGTCTACCGCGACTACTACACCTGCGTCGGCGACGCCCTCACCCACGAGGCCAAGCAGTCCTGCGACAGCCTCCTGCCGAAGGAGCTGCGGGGGGTGCTGGGGGTCGGGAACGACTGACGTCGCGACGGGGGGCCCACGCATGACGGTGAGGCAGCGGCGCCGCGCAGTCGGGGCCGTGGACCAGCGGCGCCGCGCCGTGCGGTGAGGTGACCAGCGGTGGCATGTATCCGCACGTCAGGGGCTTGGTTCCGGGTCCGCAGGGCCTGCCTCGGGCGCGGGCGGTGGCGTGCCGGGGGCGTGCGGCGGGTCGTTGCGCGCCGGTGGCGGGCACGTGGGCTCGTCGGAGACGTCACGGGAGGCGGCGGCCTCCCTCAGGGCCGCCCAGCGTGAGGCGCGTGCCAGCTCGTCGTGCCAGTCCGCGGTGAGCGGGTCGTCGGCGGGGAGGAAGTCGTACAGCTCGTCCTCGGCGGCGCCGGCCGTGCCGGGCCGAGCGGGCGTCTTCGTTTTGGCGTCTTTCGGCTTGGCGGCGTCTTTCGGCTTGGTGGCGTCTTGTGGCTTGGCGGCCTTCTCGGACTTGGCGGCGGGCTCGGGCTTCGTACCGTTCTCGGAGGTGCCGTCCTCGGACTGGGTGGCGCCGTCGGACTCGGTGCCGTCCTGGGAGTTGCCGGCGCCCTGGGAATTGCCGGCGCCCCGGGTCTTCGTCGCTGACTCCTGGCCCTCCCCGGTGTCCGGCCCCTGCTCCTCCGGCTTCCCGGAGTTCATCACGGATCCCGTCCCCTGCCCGGATGCGTCCGCCCGTGCCGATGCCGTCGCCCGTGTCGGTGCCTTCGCCTGCTCGGGCTCCCGCGGCCTGTCCTTCTTCGGGGCCGCTTCCGCCCCCGTGACCGTCTTCCTCTCCGGCTCCGCGCCCTGCGCCGGGATCGCGTCCGGCCGCTTCCGCCGGCGCCGCAGCCGCCAGGCCCGTGCGCCCAGCGCCACCGGCATCCCGAACACCGCCGTCCAGGCCCCGGCCGCGCCCCCGGTCCGCCACCACACCGGGCCCAGCCGGGCCAGTGCGGCCACGCCCAGCGAGCCGCCCGCCAGCTCGGCGAGCAGGCCGACGACCGCCGCGCAGACCACCGCCGTCAGCAGGACCATCCCGGCGGTACGGCCGGCCGACCAGCGGGCCCGTGCCGCTTCCCCGGGGTCCCGCCGCCGCACGGCCGCCCGCGCCACGAACCACCCCGCCGTCACCCCGGCCGCCACCGGCGCCAGCCCCGCCGCCCAGTTCGGCAGCGTCCCGGCGCCCGCGTCCGGCACCGCCGCCAGCAGCGGGAACGGCGGCAGCAGCGGGGCCGGATCGGAGGCGAACGGGTGCACCAGGTGCCCGGCACCGAGGACAAATCCGGGGCCGAGTGCGTACGACGCGGCCCACACCGCCGCGTTGGGGACGAGTGCGACACCCAGCAGCAGGACGGCGAACCGTCCCGTCCAGCCCTCCGTCAACTGCAGGAAGGAATCCCGCGCCGCGTCACCGTGCCACACCAGCGACACCGCGACCAGCAGCGCGCCGCCCCCGCAGAGCACCGCCGTCGCGGCACCGGCGGCCCGTACGGCCGCGCCCAGCAGTGCCCTCGCCCCCGCCGCCGGCACCAGCCGCCGCACCGGCCCCGGAAGCACCACCAGCACGCTCTGCACCGTCACCCCGGTTCTCGGCTCCGTTCCGGCAGGGAGCTGCCCTCCTCGCGGGCGGCGGTGGGCCGACCACGTCCCGGCGCCCGCCGCGACCACCGCGACGAGCGGCAGACACACCGTCACCCAGATCCACGTGGGGCGCAGTTCGCTGCTGGAGCAGTACAGCGCGGCCGCGCCGCCGACACCGAGGTAGCCGAGGACGACGCCCGTCCACACCGTGAGCGCCGGCACCGGCGGTGGCCCGTCGGGGTCGGCGGAGACGTCCGACGCGTCGCGTGCCGCCCGGTACAGCAGCCACACCGGCAGTGCGAGCAGCAGCAGGGGGGTCACGCCCACCGGCAGGGGCGCGCCGGAGAGCGTGTCGGTGCGGATCAGTTCGACCCCGTGCGCCAGCAGCCACAACGCGGCGGCGATGTGCAGCGCGCCGTCCGGCCCGCTGTCGGGGTACGGCGAGCTGATCCACATACCCAGGACGAGTACGGCGAGCGAACCGAGCCCGAGTCCGGCCGCGACCGCACCGCCGAGGAGGCTCGCGGCCAGTCCGGGCGAACGGTCGCGCAGCCGGGCGAGCAGAGGCGACGACGGGCGGCGAGCGGTCATCTGGGTCACGAAAGCCATGTTCCCAACGACACGCTCTTTCCCGTCGTAACAGGCGAACCTCCGAAGTGTCGCTCAATATATGTTTATGTTCTTTTTCGCACGAAAGGGTGCATGGTGACGACGCAGAGCTCTGCCACCCCGCTGCCACCGCCGAAGGAACGCCGACGCCTGCGCGTCTCCCACTCGCTGACGCAGGATCAGCTCGCCGAGCGACTCGGCGTCAGCCGCGCCACGGTGCGCGCGTGGGAGTCCGGCCGGCGTATTCCCGACGGAAGCGACGGCGAGACGTATGCCCGGCTGCTGACCACGCTCGCCGAGCCGGTGGCCGCCCAGGAACCGGCAGGGAGGGGATACGGGACCGGATCCGCCCGCACACCGGCCATGCCCGAGCCGCTGACGCCCGCTCAGGCATTCGACGCGCTGTACGCGTTCTGCGCCCCCGCCCTCGTACGGCAGACCTATCTGCTCACCGGGCGCCGGGAGCTGGCCCGCGAGGTCGTCGAGCAGGCCTTCCAACTGGCCTGGCAGCGCTGGCCCGAGGTGGCGCGGGACCGCGATCCCGCCGGATGGGTGCGGGCAGTGGCGTACGACTGCGCGCTCTCCCCCTGGCACAGCTTCCGCCCCCGGTACCGGCACCCGGAGCCCCCGCCGGCCGACCCGGCCGATCGTGCCCTGCTGCATGCCCTGCTCAATCTCCCGCCGGCCTACCGGCGCACGCTCGTCCTCTACGACGGTGTGGGCCTCGACCTGCCGGAGACAGCGGCGGAGACGGAGGCCAGCACTCCGGCGACCGCCAAACGGCTGACCCACGCCCGCGAGGCGTTGGCCGCGCGCCTGCCGGAGCTGGCCGATCCCGCCGAACTCCACCGCCGCCTGCTCGAACTGGCCTCGGCGGAGCGCTTGCCCGCGGCCAAGCCGACGGTGGTGCGGACCGGCAGCGAACGGCGGAACGTCTTCTGGACCCGGGCGGCCATCGCGTTCACGGTGACGATCATCGGGGCGACCACGCTGACGCTGCGGACAGCGCCGACGCACTACGAGGCACCGGTCGCCCCGGCGCAGGCGGTAGGGGGCGTACCGCCCCGGCCCGCGCTGGGCCCCCTGTCCTGGGCGGAACTGGCCCTGCGGGCGAAGCTGCACCGGTCGGAGGCGAACGGCCCGGACAGGCTGCTGCCGGAGACGCGGTGACCGCGGACGCGGTCACCGCTGGGCGGCCCGCCGTCGCGCCTCGGGGCGTCGCCCGTTCCGCGGGGCCGCCGCGGCCGGTCGCGCGGTTCCCCGCGCCCCCTCACAGGGGGCTCCCCGCGTCTCCTCCCAGGGGCTCGTGCCCAGGCGGCCGAGGGCGGGCGGCCCGTTCGGGAAGAAAGGCGGCACCCACCCAGGACGGCGGGCGGAAACGCCGTAGGCCCGCCCCAGCGAAGGGGACGGGCCTACCTGCGTTCAGCCGAGAGTTCAGCCGGCCAGGATCTCGCGGGCGAGCTTCGCCGTCTCGGTCGGGGTCTTGCCGACCTTCACGCCGGCGGCCTCGAGGGCCTCCTTCTTCGCCTGGGCGGTGCCGGACGAACCGGAGACGATGGCACCGGCGTGGCCCATCGTCTTGCCCTCGGGCGCGGTGAAGCCCGCGACGTAGCCGACGACCGGCTTGGTCACGTTCTTCGCGATGAAGTCCGCGGCCCGCTCCTCGGCGTCGCCGCCGATCTCACCGATCATCACGATCAGGTCGGTCTCGGGGTCGGCCTCGAAGGCGGCGAGGGCGTCGATGTGGGTGGTGCCGATGATCGGGTCACCACCGATGCCGACGGCCGTCGAGAAGCCGATGTCACGCAGCTCGTACATCATCTGGTACGTCAGCGTGCCGGACTTCGAGACCAGGCCGATGCGGCCCGGCTTGGTGATGTCGCCCGGGATGATGCCGACGTTCGACTGGCCCGGGGTGATGATGCCGGGGCAGTTCGGGCCGATGATGCGGGTCTTGTTGCCCTTCTTGCCGGCGTACGCCCAGAAGGACGCCGAGTCGTGCACGGCGATGCCCTCGGTGATCACGACGGCCAGCGGGATCTCGGCGTCGATGGCCTCGACGACCGCGTCCTTGGTGAACTTCTCCGGCACGAAGATGACGGAGACGTTGGCGCCGGTCTTCTCGATGGCCTCCTTGACGGTGCCGAAGACAGGTACCTCGGTGCCGTCGAAGTCCACGGTCTGACCCGCCTTGCGCGGGTTCACGCCGCCCACGACGTTGGTGCCGTCACCGAGCATGAGCTTGGTGTGCTTCATGCCGGTGGCGCCGGTCATGCCCTGGACGATGACCTTGCTGTCCTTGTTGAGCCAGATAGCCATGGTGTGTCGGTGTCCTCGTCCTCGTGCTTACTTGGCGGCGGCCAGCTCGGCGGCCTTGTCGGCCGCGCCGTCCATGGTGTCGACGCGCTGCACCAGCGGGTGGTTGGCGTCCGTGAGGATCTTCCGGCCCAGCTCGGCGTTGTTGCCGTCGAGACGGACGACGAGCGGCTTCTCGACCTTCTCGCCGCGGTCCTCAAGGAGCTTCAGGGCCTGCACGATGCCGTTGGCGACCTCGTCGCAGGCGGTGATGCCACCGAAGACGTTGACGAACACGGACTTGACGTCCGGGTCGCCAAGGATGATCTCCAGACCGTTCGCCATGACCTGGGCGGAGGCGCCACCGCCGATGTCCAGGAAGTTGGCGGGCTTGACGCCACCGTGCTGCTCACCGGCGTACGCGACGACGTCCAGGGTGCTCATGACGAGACCCGCGCCGTTGCCGATGATGCCGACCTCGCCGTCGAGCTTGACGTAGTTGAGGTTCTTCTCCTTGGCAGCGGCCTCGAGCGGGTTGGCCGCGGCCTTGTCGTGGAGCTCCTCGAAGTCGGGGTGACGGAACTCGGCGTTGTCGTCGAGCGACACCTTGCCGTCGAGGGCGATGACCTCACCGGAGGCGACCTTCGCGAGCGGGTTCACCTCGACCAGGAGGGCGTCCTCCTTGATGAAGGTGTCCCACAGCTTGACGAGGACGTTCGCGACCTTGTCGGCGACCTCGGCCGGGAACTTGGCGGCCGCGACGATCTCGCGGGCCTTGGCCTCGTCCACACCGTCGATGGCGTCGATCGGCGTCTTGGCGACGGCCTCCGGACGGGTGGCCGCCACCTCCTCGATCTCCATGCCGCCCTCGACGGAGGCGATGGAGAGGAAGGTGCGGTTGGCCCGGTCGAGGAGGAAGGAGACGTAGTACTCCTCGAGGATCTCCGGGGCGGTCTCGGCGATCATGACCTTGTGGACCGTGTGGCCCTTGATGTCCATGCCGAGGATGTCCGTCGCACGGGCGACGGCCTCGTCCGCGGAGGCGGCCAGCTTGACGCCACCGGCCTTGCCGCGACCACCGACCTTCACCTGCGCCTTGACGACGGACTTGCCGCCCAGACGCTCGGTGATCTCGCGCGCCGCCTCAGGCGTGTCGATGACTTCACCGGCCAGCACCGGTACATCGTGCTTGGCGAAGAGGTCCCTCGCCTGGTACTCGAACAGGTCCACGCGCTTCCGTCCCTATCAGTGATCTCGCGGTTCGTTGGATGCGTGGGCGTGCCGCGAAGGGCAACGTGACGTCCGCTATGTCACAAGGGAAGCGCACACGGTGTCCGAGCGCGCGGCATGTCCGTCTCGCAGGTTATCTCTGCTTGCGGGGGGCCTCTAAATCGCGGGTCACACCTGAGCGGTGATACCTGTCACATGATGCCGTGACTGCTGGCACGGCGTGCCGACATATGGGCGACGTAGGGGCGAAGTGCGAGGCCTCACCGGGCTGGGGTCGACCCGGTGAGGCCTCTGAGCGGGCCCTCCAGGGACCCGGGGCGGTTGATCCCCACCCCAATGGGGACCACCCACCCCTTCCCGCGGGGGCCCGGCCGGACGCACCGACGGCGTTCGGCCGTCCGGGTCCGTTCGCCCCCCGCGGAGCCGGACGCGCCTCAGGCCTGCTGCACGCCGTGGGCGTACGTCAGGTCCTGGGCGTAAGCCGGGGTGACGGACCGGGTGACTCCCTGGGCTCCGGCGACGGCATGCCCGGCCAGCGGTCCGCCGGTGGCCTGCGCGGTTCCGCCGAGGTCCTGCGCGAACGGCCCGGCCTGCTGCGTGAGAGGGCCGGTCTCGCCGACGACCCCGCTCACGTAGGGCTGCACATCGCCGGTCACGCCGTACGCCAGCCCGCTCGCGCCGGCGCCGACACCGTCCACGACCGGCAGCACGCTCCCGTCGACACCGTCCACGACCGTCCGCACGGTGCCCGTGACCGTGTCCACGACCGGCCGCACGGTACCGGTGACCCCGGCCGCGAACGGCGGGACCTGCCCGGCCACGCCTTCCGCGAAGACACCGGTCTGCCCGGTCACCCCCTGGGCGAGCGGCGGTACGGCGCCGGTCACACCGCCCGCGAAGGGCTCCACGTCACCGACGACGCCGTACGCGAGCGTCCCCGCGTCCCCCACGGCCTGCCCGGCCACCGGCACGACCCCGTGCACGGCCGTCCCGGCGACGGGCGGCAGCACGGCGTGGACGGCGTCGGGGGCCACCTGTCCGACCAGGCCGGTGGCGTAGGGCGGCAGGTCGGCGAGTGCGCCGGTGGCGACACCGTGCACGCCCGCCACCGCATGGCCGGCCACCGGCAGGGCGCCGTTCACGGCGGCGGACGCCGCCGGCGGCACAGCCGCGGTGGCCGTCTCGTCGACGACCGGTGTGACCGAGCCCGGAACCGTTCGGACCGTGCCGACGACCCGCTGTCCGACATCGGTGGCCGTACCCGTGACGTGCCCGGGCACGGCGGCGACGGCCGCCTCCCCGGCGCCGGCCACCTGGCCCGCCTCACCGCGCGCGAGGACGGCCGCACCGGCGGTCCGGCCCTGTGTCCCGGCCACGGTCTGCTGAGCCGTCGTGCGCGCGGCACCCGGGACGCCCTCGGCCTGCCGGCGCACGGCCGACTGGGTGGCCTGCAGCTTGGCCTGGGCGGCGGCCAGGGCCTCCTCCACCTCCGGGGCGAAGGAGGACAGGGGGCCGAAGAGGTAGTCGATCTGGTCCTGGGCGGCGGAAACCGAGAGGTGGGAGGCGGTGTGGGTCGCCTCGGCCGCCCGGCCGGCCCTGGCCGTGGTCCCGCCGGTGAGCCCGTCGCCCACTGCCCGCGCGTGCCGCGCGGGCGCCTCGGCCCGGGACTGGGTGGCACGGGCGGTGCGGGCGCCCTGGATGGCCTGGCCACCCCGGATCTTCGCGGCGGCCGGGGCCTTCGCCTCGGCGTGGCGGCGGGCCTGGTCGGCCGTGCCGGTGACGGTCCCGCCCTGCTGCCGTGCCTCGGCGGCCGTGTCCGAGACGGTCGAGGTGGCCGACGCGGCCGTGCCGGTCAGGCCGGAGACGGTGTCGTGGACGCCGGTGAGGGTGCCGTCGACGTCGGTGAGGAGACCGTCGACGGTGTCGGTGACTACGCCGAGGCCGGTGCCGGTGCCGGTGCCGGTGCCGGTGCTGATGCCGGTACCGCTGTCGGCGTCCGGCACGGAGAGTGCCGGGGTGGACAGCTCGTCGGCGCTGGCCACGGCCGAGCCGAGCGCCCATGCGCCGGTGACACCGGCGGCTATCACGATCGAGCGGCGGATGTTCTTGTTCATGCGTGCGTCAAGTCCTTCGGAGAACGGCTAGGGGATTCCGTCCGGGAAGCGCCGGGGAGGCCGGCGGGTCCGGCGGAGCGGGCAGACCTGTTCCGCCCCCGCGCGACAGGTCTGTGGCGGGGAGGTCGGCCCTGGGGCCTAGCCGGGGAAGAGGGGGATGTCCCGGTGCCGTTCCCGGGTACGTGGTGCGTCGACGCGCGCGGCGGTGCCGGGCAGGAGGCGCACGGGCGCCCGGCCGCCGGGCGTGACGGCATGCGCGTCACCGTGACGGGAGGCGGTGCCGTCGGCCGCCTGCTTGCCGAGGACGCCGTCCGGGTCTCCGGTGGGCGCGGGCTGCTGCTCGGGGGCGCCGCCGCGTGCGGTGGTGTGGTGGGTGGCCGGGTGCGCCGGGGCCTGAGGCGTGGCTGACCAGAGGTCCGGTCCGTACGCGGTCGCCGACGGCCGTGCGGGTACGGCGGTACGCGTCTCGGCGCGGGCCTGGTCGTCCTTGCCCGCCGCCGGCGCCGTGCTGTCCTGCCGGTGCGGCCGGGGTTCCGGCGTGGACGGTGCGGGCGACGCAGGCACGGGCAGCCGCTCGGAGACTCCGGGGAGTTCCGGCAGAGGCAGCGGCACGGAAGGAGCGGAGGGAGGAGAGGGAGGAGAGGGCACCGCGGGAGCGGAGGGCACGGCGGGAGCGGAGGGCACGGCGGGAGCGGAGGGCACGGCGGGAGCGGAGGGCACGGCGGGAGCGGAGGGCACGGCGGGCAGCGTCGGCACCTTGGTCCGCGTTTCCGCGACGGTGCTGGATGCCGTCCGCGCGACGTCCCCTGCGGGGCTGACGATCCGTTCTGTGACCGTCCGCACGGTTCGTACCGCGTCCTCGTGCCCGGCCACGGAGTTCACCGAACTCACCCGACTCACCGGCGTTCCCTCGGCCGCGTGGGCCTGTTCCCCGCACAGGAACCCGGCCACGAACAGTCCGCCGACCAGCAGAGCGAGTTGCAGCGCACGCCGCCCGGCCGCCGTACGCAGCAGGCGCACAGCGGTACCGAACAGAGCGGCGGGCAAGGTCAAGAGACGGAGCTTCCTCGGGTCGGCACGGGCGGCGTCGATCCTCGCACGGTCGGCCCGAGGTTGCGCAAGCCCCCTGTTACCGATGGGTAGTCATGTCCGTGTTCCTGCCTGTTTCCTGCCCGGCGTCACGCGGTGTCCGGTATCGGCAACGGCCTCTTCTCCAGTGCCGCCGCCATCACCTCCGGGAACAGGTCGGGCGTGCAGGCGAAGGCCGGTGCGCCGAGCGCGGCGAGCGCCGCCGCGTGTTCCCGGTCGTATGCGGGCGCTCCTTCGTCCGACAGGGCGAGCAGCGCCACGAACTGCACCCCGGACCCCTTCATCGCCGCCACCCGCTTGAGCATCTCTTCGCGGATGCCGCCCTCGTAGAGGTCGCTGATCAGCACGACCACGGTCTCGGCGGGCCGGGTGATCTGCGACTGGCAGTAGGCGAGCGCCCGGTTGATGTCCGTACCGCCGCCGAGCTGGGTGCCGAAGAGCACGTCGACCGGGTCGTCCAGCTGGTCGGTGAGGTCGACCACCGCTGTGTCGAACACCACCAGCCGGGTGCTGATCGACCGTATGGAGGCGAGGACCGCCCCGAACACGGACGCGTACACCACCGACGCGGCCATCGAACCGGACTGGTCGATGCAGAGGACGACCTCCTTCTTCACGGACTGGGCGGCCCGCCCGTACCCGATGAGGCGTTCGGGTACGACCGTGCGGTAGTCGGGCAGGTAGTGCTTGAGGTTGGCCGCGATGGTGCGGTTCCAGTCGATGTCGTGGTGGCGCGGCCGGCTGACGCGGGCGCTGCGGTCCAGGGCACCGGTGAGGGTGGCCCGGGTGCGGGTCGCGAGCCGCTTCTCCAGGTCCTCGACCACCTTGCGCACGACCGCGCGTGCCGTCTCCCTCGTCGTCTCGGGCATCGCCTTGTTCAGCGAGAGCAGGGTGCCGACCAGGTGCACGTCGGCCTCGACCGCCTCGAGCATCTCCGGCTCCAGCAGCAGGGAGGAGAGCCCGAGCCGGTCGATGGCGTCGCGTTGCATGACCTGGACGACGGAGGACGGGAAGTAGGTGCGGATGTCCCCGAGCCAGCGCGCCACGGACGGCGCGGAGGCGCCGAGCCCGGCCGAACGGTCCCGTCCTGCCTGCGGTTTGTCCCCTTTGCCGTAGAGCGCGGCCAGCGTGCCGTCCATCGCCGCGTCCCGGCCGGACAGCGCGCATCCGGTGCCGTCGGCCTGGTCGCCGCCGAGCACCAGCCGCCAGCGCCGCAGCCGCTCCCGGGTCGTGTCGGGCGCGTCCGTCAGCGGTGACTCGGTCGTCATGTGCCCACCCCCACGAGGCTGTTGTCGTCGGTCGTGTCCTGATCGGCTGCCAGGCCGAGCAGCAGCCGCAGCACCGGCAGCACGGCGTCGGCCCGCTCGGTGTCCGGTTCGGCGGCGAAGCCGGGCGTCATGGCCTCCCGGCCGTCGCGTCCCGCGCGTTCTCCCGGTCGGCGCCGGACCAGTTCGCCGAGGGTTCTGCGCACACCCGGCTCATATGCCGCGAACGTGCGCCGCAGCAGCGGCAGGACATCCGTGAACGCCTCCGTCGGCACCCCGGTCAGCCAGGTGTCGACCAGGCCGAGCAGCCGTTCGTCGTGCACCAGCAGCAGGCCGCCCCCGCCACCGACGAAGCCCTCGATCCAGGCGGCCGCGTCGGCCGGCGGTGTCCCCGGCGACAGCGCGAGCCCCATCAGCCGCGCCACCTCCTCGGCATCCAGCTCGCCGCCGTCGAGCAACAGCCGCACGGCCCGGCCCCGGATGACCCCGGGCGCGGTGTCACGCAGCGACAGCCTCCGCAACACCCCCCACCACCGCCCCCGCAGGCCCCCACGACCGACGGCGGGGGCCCCGGCCTCACCGTGGCCCGCGGCGGGATTTCCGCCAGGAGCCTCGTCCTCGCCGTGGCCCACGAGGGGGGTCCCGTCCTCACCCCAGGCCGTGGCGGGGGCACTGGCCGCGCCGTGGCGCGCGGCAGGGGCACCGCGGGCGCCGTGGTCCGTAGCGGAGGCGCCGGCGTCGTCGTGACGCGCGGCGGGGGTCCCAGCTTCACCCCGGGCCGTGGCGGAGGCACTGGCCTCGCCGGCGTCCGTGGCGGGGGCACCACCGTGGCGCGCGGTAAGCGGTCCAGCCTCGCCACAGTCCGCAGCGGAGACGCTGATCTCGCCCCGGGCCGTGGCAGAGGCACCGGCCTCACTGTGGCCCCTGGTGGAGGCACCGGCCTCACTGTGGCCTTCGGTGGAGGCCACAGAGTCACCGTGGCCCGCGACAGGGGCACCGGCCACCCCGGGGCCCGTGATGGAGGTGTCGGCGTCGCCATGGGCCGTGATGGAGGCACCGGTCTCACCATGGCCCGTGGTGGAGGCGGCGGCCGGGGTTTCCGCCAGGAGGCCCACCGCCGTGTGCACGGCGTCCAGATGGCCGCGCATCTCCTCCGCCGCGTCCGCGTCGATCCCGGCGCAGGCCGGGGGCAGGCCGACGAAGATCCGCTCAGCGAGGCCCGCCGCGACCCCGGTCAGCGCGCCGGTGTCGGTGCCGCGCACGTCGCCGTAGCGCAGGGAGCGGACCAGCGCGGGCAGGGCCTGTGCGAGGTGTCCGACGTCCGCGTCGAGGGCGGCCCGGTCGGCGAGCACCCGCATGACCACGGGCAGGGCGTCCGGCAGGCCGGCCAGCAGGCACTGCTCGGCGAGCGCGGTGACCTCGGCCAGGGCACGCGCTGCGGTCGCGTCCGCCTCGGCCTTGGCCTGTGCCGCGGCGAGCACGGTCGTCCCCCACACGCCCGCCTCGGCGACCCGTACCGACAGCTCCGGCTCCCATCGCAGCCGCCAGGTCTCCCGGAAGGTGCCCGTACTCCCCCGGGATTCGGCCGGCTCGCCCCAGCGGACGCCGAGCAGTCGCAACCGGTGCAGCAGCCTGCTGCGGCCCGCGTCGGTGTCACCGCGCAGGTCCAGCTCAAGCTCCCGCTCCAGCGCCTCCGGTCTGAGCCGCAGTGAGCGCTGCTGCCGGACCAGGTCGCGCTGCAACGGCACCGCGGGGGCCGACTCCGGGACCTCACCCAGGACGTCGCCGACCACCAGCCGGTCGTGCACCAGCGCCAGCGGCACATCCGAGCCGTCACACATCACCGCGCGCACCGCGTCGGTGGTCTCACCCAGGCCGGGCAGCGGGCGGCCGCGCATCGCCGCCAGGGTCTCGGCGAGCCGTACGGCCTCGATGACGTGCGCGGAGGAGACGGGCCGGTCCTCCTCGCGCAGCAGCCCGGCCACTTTGGTCAGCCAGCGCTCGACCGGCCGGTCCGGGGCCCGGAACAGGTGCCCGTACCAGCCCGGGGAGTCGATGCCCGCGCCGTATCCGCTGGACCGGGCCAGCCGGCGGTGCGTCCACGGCACCCAGGTCAGCTCCGTCTTGACCTTGGGCAGCCCCTTGAGCAGCGCCCGGTCGGCGGCGACGGTGGTCTTCTCGCGCAGCGCCGGCACGTGCCAGGCTCCGCACACCACGGCCACCGTGTCCCCGAACTCCTTGCGCGCCTCACGCAGCCGGAGCCGCATGTGTGCCTCCCGCACGGCGTCCCGGGAGTCTCCGGCTGCGCCGAACCGCTCGCGCAGCGCTCCCATGGCCTCCGCCAGCGCGGCGAACGGAGCGAAGGGATCCCGCTCGCCCGCTCCCCGGTGCTCGACGACGTCCTCCCACCACCTTTCGGGATCGTCATACCCGGCGACCTCAGCAAGCGCGCCGAGCGGATCCACACGGACCCTGCCCTCGACGGCGAAGGCGGACTCGGCAGGGACTCCGGACTCGGCAGGGACTCGATACTCAGCGGCGGGGGCCGTCTCAGTGGCGGCGTGGTCCTCCACGGAAGGGACAGGCCCAGTAAGGGTGTGATCCTCCGCGGAAGGGACAGGCCCAGTGGCGGCGTGGTCCTGCGCGGAAGGGACAGGCCCAGTAGGGGTGTGGTGACCGGCGGCCGGGCCGGACTCGCCGGGCACCCGGCCCTCGCCGACGGAGCCGGGCTCGGCAGGGGCGCGCCTCCCGGCCGCCCGACCGGACTGCGCAGGGGCTCGGTCACCGGCGGCGGGGTTCTCTTCCTTCTGCTCCCACGCGAGCGTGTGCGTGGCCGGCAGGTCGATGAAGCGGGCCGGGACGCCATGCTCCAGGGCCCAGCGGATGGCCACCCATTCGGGGCTGAACTCGGCGAACGGCCAGAAGGCCGAGCGGCCGGGCTCGTCCACGGCGTGGGCGAGCAGGGCGACCGGGGGCCGCAGGTCCGGGTCGGCGGCCAACGGGATCAGCGCGTCCGCCTCGGGCGGGCCCTCGATGAGGACGACGCCGGGGCGGGCGGCGTCCAGCGCGGCCCGCACCGCACGCGCGGAACCGGGCCCGTGATGCCGCACACCGAGCAGCAGCGGCCCGACGTCGTAGGCCGGGCTCCGGCCGGCGTCGGTCATACGCTCACCTCCCTGCAGGCGCGGTAGAAGTCCGTCCAGCCCTGGCGCTCGCGGACGACGGTCTCCAGGTACTCCTGCCAGACGACCCGGTCGGCCGCCGGGTCACGGACGACGGCGCCGAGGATGCCGGCGGCGACGTCGCCCGGCCGCAGTACCCCGTCGCCGAAGTGCGCGGCGAGAGCGAGGCCGCTGGTCACGACGGAGATGGCCTCCGCCGTGGACAGCGTGCCGCTCGGTGACTTCACCTTCGTGCGCCCGTCGGCCGTGATGCCGTCCCGCAGCTCGCGGAAGACGGTCACGACCCGGCGGATCTCGTCGATGCCGTCGGGCGCGGCCGGCAGGTCGAGGGAGCGGCCGATCTGCTCGACGCGGCGCGTGACGATGTCGACCTCGGCGTCGGCACTCTCCGGCAGCGGCAGCACCACGGTGTTGAAGCGGCGGCGCAGCGCGCTGGACAGCTCGTTGACACCCCGGTCGCGGTCGTTGGCCGTGGCGATGAGGTTGAAGCCGCGGACCGCCTGGACCTCCTCACCCAGCTCCGGGATGGGCAGGGTCTTCTCGGACAGGATCGTGATCAGCGTGTCCTGCACATCGGCCGGTATGCGGGTCAGCTCCTCCACGCGGGCTGTCATGCCCTCGCCCATGGCGCGCATGACAGGGCTGGGGACGAGGGCGTCGCGGCTCGGGCCGTGCGCGAGCAGCCGCGCGTAGTTCCAGCCGTACCGGATCGCCTCCTCGGGGGTGCCGGCGGTGCCCTGAACCAGCAGCGTCGAGTCGCCGCTGACAGCCGCCGCCAGATGCTCCGACACCCACGTCTTGGCGGTGCCGGGAACGCCGAGCAGGAGCAGGGCACGGTCGGTGGCGAGCGTGGTGACGGCGACCTCGACGATCCGGCGCGGGCCCACGTACTTGGGTGTGATCACCGTGCCGTCCGGCAGGGTGCCGCCGAGCAGATAGGTCGCCACCGCCCACGGTGACAGTTTCCAGCGGGCCGGACGTGGGCGGTCGTCCTGCGCGGCCAGCGCCGCGAGTTCGGTGGCGAAGGCGTGCTCGGCGTGCGGCCGCAACGCCTGGGCGCTCTCTTCGCGGCTCGGTTCGGCGGTCGTCGGTTGCACGGGCACAGACATGGCTGAGGCCCCCTCCAGCTCGGCCGGTTCGGATCTGGCATCCACCGTGCACCACGCCACTGACAATCACCCTGACCTGCACAGACACGCTAGTCCGGCCGATTGTCAGTGGTGGGACCTACCGTCGTTGGCATGACTGAGCAGGGGGTGCGCCGGACCGCGGACCAGGTGCTGGCACTGGCGCCTGACGCCGCGTCACGCACAGCGGGAAGCAAGCTGGGCACGGCCGGGCCGTGGTCCGAGGCGGGAAGCGGAGAGGGGGCGGTATGGGGGCTGTGCAAGGGCAGTGGCAGCAGGCCGTACCAGACGGTGGTGGACCTCGCCGGCGCGGACGGACCGGCGTACAAGTGCAGCTGCCCGAGCCGTAAGTTCCCGTGCAAACACGCGCTCGGCCTGCTTCTGCTGTGGGCGGGCGACGACGGCTCGGTGCCCGCGTCCGCGCAGCCGCCGGACTGGGCCGAGCAGTGGCTGGCGGGCAGACGCCGGCGCGCCGAGACCAAGCGGACACCCGCCGCGGGGAGTTCCGCGGCCGGATCCGCCGATCCCGAGGCGGCGCGGCGACGGGCCGAGCGCCGCGCCGAGCGGGTCACAGCCGGCGCCACGGAGTTGGAGCAGCGCCTGGCCGACCTGCTGCGTGGCGGCCTGGCCTCGGCCGAGCAGGCGGGGTACGGCCTGTGGGACGAGACGGCGGCCCGCATGGTCGACGCCCAGGCTCCGGGCCTCGCGGCCCGCGTCAGGGAGTTGGGGGCGATCCCGGCATCGGGCGCGGGCTGGCCGGCGCGGCTGCTGGAGGAGTGCGCGCTGCTGCACCTGCTCGACCAGGGCTGGCTGCGGCGTGACCGGCTGCCGGACGCCCTGGCGGCCACCGTCCGCTCCCGGCTCGGCCTGCCGGCCTCGGCTGACGGACCGGCGGTGCGCGACCACTGGCTGGTCCTCGCCCAGTACGACACGGTGGACGCGAAACTGACGACGCGCCGGATATGGCTGCACGGCGCCGAGTCGGGCCACACGCGGCTGCTCCTCTCCTACGGCGCGGCCGGCCGGGCGCCCGAGCCGGCCCTGCCGGTCGGCTCGGCCCTGGATGCGGAGCTGTCCGTCTACCCGGGCGCCGGTCAGTCCCGGGCGGCCCTGGGCGAGCGGTTCGCCCCGCCCGTGCCGGCCGCTTTCCGGCCCCCGGGGGTGACCACGGCCGAGGCGGCGGCAGGGTATGGCGAGGCCCTGCGCGGCGACCCCTGGCTGGAGTCGGTCCCGGTGACCCTGGAGCGGGTGACACCGGTCCCGGACGGCGACCGGTGGCAGCTGGCCGACACGGACGCGGCCCTGCCGCTGTCCCGGGCCGCCCGCTCCCGCCCGGGTCTGTGGCGCCTGGTCGCCCTGTCCGGCGGCGCCCCCGTCACGGTCTTCGGCGAGTGCGGCCACCGCGGCTTCACCCCGCTCACGGCCTGGCCGGAGGGGGCGGGCGAGGCGGTGACGCTGTGCTGACCGGGCCGCCCTCGAAGGACATCGGACACACCCGGCACAGCGGCGGAAGGCACACAGGGCCACCCGCCAACCGCACCGGCACCCGCTCCCGGCAACCCGCCCACCACACCGACAGCCACACCCAGCAACCCGCCCACCACACCGACAGCCACACCCAGCAACCCGCCCACCACACCGACAGCCACACCCAGCAACCCGCCAACCACATCCGCACCCGCTCCCGGCAGCCGCTCGGAAACGCCTCTTGGAAGGGACGGTCATGAACGCGACCCCGGCCGCGACACCTCCCACCCGCCCCACCCCGGCACCCGCGGCCCCCGCGGCACCTCCCCCGAACTCCGCACGGACACCCACGACACTTCCCGCCAGCCCCGCCCCGGCCTCCGCGACGCCCCCCGCGGCCTCCTGGGAAGACCTGGTCACCAGCGCCCTGCTGGGCACCGACCGGCGCCCTCCGGCGCACGGGTCGTCCGACCGTGCGGCACCCGTCGCACTGCTGGACGCGGCCGCCGTGGCGACCGTACGGCGCCGGGCCGGGCTGCGGCCCGCGCGGGCGGCGCGGCGGCCGGAGCCGGCCCCCGAGGACCCGCGCCCGGCGCTGCCCGCCGCGGCGGCCCGCAGACTCGCCATGTTGCTGGCCGACCGTTCCGGCGGCACGGCCGGCGGCCGACGGGGCAGCTCCCCGGACCTCATGGAGTTGCTCCCGCAGTGGCTCGCGGCGGCCAACGCCCACGGATATGCGGCGCCCCCGCAGACGCTTCCGGTGCTGCTGGACGCGGCCCGGGGCCGTACGGACCTGCGCCCGGCGGCGCTGGCGTTCGCGGGCCCCCGGGCACTGTGGCTGGCCCGGCTGAACCCGGACTGGCGGTTCGCCCTGCGCGCGGCCCCCGGCGGCGGCGCGGCACTGCCCGACCCCGAGGATGCCGAGGCGGTGCTCCGGCTGTGGCAGGAGGGGCTGTTCGCCGAGCGGGTGGCCCTGCTGGGGATGCTGCGCGCCCGTACGCCCGCGTCGGCGCGTGACCTGCTGATCTCGACCTGGTCGACGGAGCGGGCGGAGGACCGGCTGATGTTCCTCGACTCGCTGCGCACCGGCCTGGCCGCCGAGGACGAGCCCTTCCTGGAGCAGGCGTTGGGAGACCGCAGCCGCAATGTCCGGGCGACGGCCGCCGAGTTGCTGTCGGCGCTGCCCGATTCGGCGCTCGCCACCCGCATGGCCGTACGGGCCGCGGCGTGTGTGGCCCTGGACCGTATGGCGAACTCGCCGACGATCGTGGTGGAGGCGCCGCTCGAGTGCGACTCCGGCATGGAGCGGGACGGCATGGTGGCCAATCCGCCCGCGGGCAGAGGGGAACGGTCGTGGTGGCTGGGTCAGTTGGTGGAGGCGACGCCACTCGGTACGTGGCCGGCGCGGTTCGGTGGACGGGCCGCGCGGGAGATCGTGGCGCTGCCGGTGGCGGACGGCTGGCAGGGCGAGCTGCACGCGGCCTGGTGCCGGGCGGCGGTACGGCAGGGTGACGCCTCCTGGTCGAGGGCGCTGCTCGGCTCGCCGTCGGTGCCGGAGGCAGGCGGCCCGGGAGCGGTCTCCCTGGCGGAGCGGGCGAAGCTGCTGGCCGCCCTGGAGCCGGCCGAACGAGCCGAGTGGGTGGCCGGGTTCATCGCGGCCCACGGCCTGTCGGAGGCTTTCCAGCTGCTCGGCGTGTGTGCGGTGCCCTGGGCTCCGCCGCTGGGCCGGGCGGTCGTGGATGCCCTCAACATCGCACGGGACGCGGGCAGTTACCCGTGGAGCTTCAGCGGGGTGATGGGACTGGCGGAGCGCTGCCTGGACCCGGCGGAGACGACCCGGCTGGAGGTGCTGCTGGCGATACCGGACGAGCGGGAGGACGCGGCGCCCGGGGCCGGTGGGTACTGGGCGGAGGCCTTTCAGCGTCTGGTCACCACGCTGCGGTTGCGGGCGGAGATGGCGGCCGAACTCAGCACCGCCCCACCCGCTCAACCGCGGCAGGCGCCGGCTCAGCCGCCGGACGCGGCCGGCTGACGGACGTTCTCCCGGACCCACTCCACGATCGACCCGGTCGTCGCCCCGGGCGTGAAGATCTCCGCGACGCCCTTCTCCTTCAGCGGCGGGATGTCCTCGTCCGGGATGATGCCGCCGCCGAAGACGAGGATGTCCTCGGCGTCCCGCTCCTTGAGCAGCTCGATGACCGCGGCGAACAGCGTGTTGTGCGCGCCGGAGAGGATGGACAGGCCGATCGCGTCGGCGTCCTCCTGGATGGCCGTGTCGACGATCTGCTCCGGCGTCTGGTGAAGCCCGGTGTAGATGACCTCCATACCGGCGTCGCGCAGGGCGCGCGCGATGACCTTGGCACCGCGATCGTGGCCGTCGAGCCCCGGCTTGGCCACCACCACACGGATCGGACCGGCTGCCACACCCATCACTGCCTCCATCAAACGATCACGGAAGCGATCGCTTCCGTCCGTAACGACAAGTACCGCACTTTTGGCGCGTTCCGCCACCCGTCGTGAAGTGAACGAACGTTATCTCCAGCATCCCGCAACCGGCAGTTTTACGGTGCGCGGGGAGGGGGAAATCACATGATGGGACATGAGGGCACGGGGGATGGAGCCGTCTCCGGCGTGCCGACAGGAGGTCGGCCATGAAGGTGACCGGGATAGTGCCACTCTTCTTCCCGCTGTGCCGCCGGCTGTGGCCAGGCAGACTGGCCGGTCTGTCCATGGCGCTGCTCAAGGCGACCGCGCTGGAGGCCGCGATCCTGGCCGGCCACCTCCTGCTGTATCCGACGGGCCTCACCCAGGAGCGCCGCCCGGCCGCCCTGCCCGCCGGAGACGCGTCGCCCGCCGGCGACGGCACCACCCAGTTGCCGGTGCGGCCCGGTCCACCGGTCGTGCTGCTGCACGGTTTCATCGACAACCGCTCGGTGTTCCTACTGCTGCGCCGCAGCCTCGTCCAGCACGGCAGGCAGCGGGTGGAATCGCTCAACTACTCTCCGCTGACCTGTGACATCCGCGCCGCCGCCGAGTTGCTCGGCCGGCACGTCGAGGAGATCTGCGAGCGCACCGGCAGCAGGCAGATCGACATCGTGGGGCACAGCCTCGGCGGACTGATCGCCCGCTACTACGTGCAGTGTCTCGGCGGTGACCTGCGGGTGCGCACGCTCGTCACCCTGGGCACCCCGCACTCCGGAACGCGGGTGGCGCCGCTGGCCAACGCGCATCCGATCGTGCGCCAGATGCGGCCGGGTTCCGAGGTGATCGAGGCGCTGGGCCGGCCCGCGCCCGGCTGCCGTACGCGGTTCGTCAGCTTCTGGAGCGACCTGGACTCCCTGATGGTCCCGCTGGAGACGGCCTGCCTGGAGCACCCCGATCTCGACGCGCAGAACATCCGGGTCAACGGCATCGGGCATCTCGCCCTGCCCGTGCACCCCGCCGTCGCGGCCGGGATACGCGAGGCCCTCGACACCGCGCACCCCGGGGACCGGCTCGCCGGCGGTCTGACGGTGGCCTAGGGCCTCTCGTTCGGATCATGCCGGATCAGGGAGCGGGGCCTGGCGCCGTGCATCGCAAGGCGGAGGAGGGCGTCATGGCGGAGCCATGGCAACCGACGACAACGCGGCGAGGTGCGGTGCCAGGCCCCGCGAGCCCGGCATGATCCAAACGAGAGGCCCTAGGGCCGGACCACCGAACGGGCGGCGTCGGAGGGACGGGACTGAGGCGCTGCACAGCCGGTGCACAGGTGACTCGCTGTCACCCGTCATCGAACATCCTTCGAACACCAGGCCAAACTCACGTCCGGCGTCCCCCGAAACACGGCCGAATGCCCGTTTCCGGCCCACACGAAACCAGCCGAAGATTGTCGCGCCCGCGTACCGCCGGGTACAGTCGCCGCACTGCTCTGGCAGCCCCTGTTGTCGAGGCGAAAGAGAAGTTGGTGAACGACCGTCACCCGTCGGGGATCATGACCACCCCGGCCCCGGCTTCCGACGCCTCCACCGCGCACCACGCGCCGTACGGCACACCGGAAGCTCCCTACGACGACCTCACCACGTACGGTGGCTACGACGCCACGGGTTTTGCGAGCGGCTCCACCGGCACCACGGCCTTCGCCAACGACCCCCTCTTCGGCAGTCTTCCGGGAAGCGAGCAGACCACCGGCGCGTACGACACCACGCAGTGGCAGACCGGCACCGGCCAGACCCTGACCCACGACCCGTACGCGGCCCAGCACCACACCGCCTACGACTCCGGTGGGTACGACACCACCGCCTGGACGGTCCCCGCGCAGTCCACCGGGAACGACGTGAGCGGTCAGTGGGACGCGAGCGCCTGGCTCCAGCCCGACCAGTCCACCGGCGCCGACCCCACCCAGCAGTGGGAGTGGGGCACCCAGACCTATGACACGGGTGCGTACGACGCCACGCAGTGGAACGCGGCCGGCCAGGCCGTGCCGACGGAGCCCGAGCAGGTTGCCGAACCGTTCGACCAGCAGGCCACCGCCACGTTCGAGCAGGTCGGCGACGCGCAGGCGACCGCGGCCTTCGCGCAGTCGGCGTACCGGGAAACCGCGTGCGAGGAACAGCACGGCGACGAGGACGAGTCGACCACCACCGGTGAACTGCCCGTGACGCACGGCCTGCTGGACGGGCAGGAAGAAGTCACCCCGGCCCCGGTGACCCGCGCGGGCTCGCGCAGCGCGGCGCGTTCCCGGCGTCGTACGCCCGCCAAGCGCTCAGCGCTGCTCACCGTCGCGGTGCCCTCGGCCTGTGTGATGGGGGTGGCCGGGATCGCCGCGGCCTCGGTCGGTGCCCTGGCCGACGACTCCCATGACGCCACCGCCACCGCCTCCGCTTCGGACGCGCACGGGGTGCAGCCGTCGGTCGCCAACAGCAAGCTGGACACCCAGCTCAAGACCCTCTCCGCCGGGGCCGACGACTTCGCCGACCGGGCCAGCCGCACCCAGGAGCGGATCGACCTCAAGGCGCAGCAGGAGCTGGAGAAGAAGAAGGCCGCGGCGGAGGCCGCGCTCAAGGAGCGGCTGCGCCCCAAGTTCGTGCTGCCGGTCGCGCAGAGAGGGCTCAGCGCCTACTTCGGCCAGGCGGGCGTGAACTGGATGTCGGTGCACACCGGCATCGACTTCCCCGTCTCCTACGGCACCACGGTGATGGCGGCCACCGACGGCACCGTCACCACCAAGTGGAACAGTGCCTACGGCAACATGCTGATCGTGACGGCGAAGGACGGCACGGAGACCTGGTACTGCCACCTGTCCAGCTACCGCGTGGCCTCCGGTACGACCGTCAAGGCCGGCGAGCCGGTCGCCTACTCCGGCAACTCCGGCAACTCCACCGGTCCGCACCTGCACTTCGAGGTACGGCCGGCGGCCGGGGCGGCCATAGACCCCCTGCCGTGGCTGCGCAGCCACGGGCTGGACCCGACCTGAGCCACTGCCGGTACGGGCCCCGCCGGACCGGCGGGGCTCACTTCGTCTAGAGCTTCTCCACCGGCGCGTACCGCAACAGCAGCCGCTTCGGCTTGGTGTCACCGAAGTCGATCGTCGCCTCCGTGTTCGCGCCGGTGCCCTTCACCCCGACGACCGTGCCGAGCCCGAACTGGTCGTGGGTGACGCGGTCCCCGACGGCCAGCGCGACCACCGGCTTCTCCGCGGTGCGCCGCGTGGCGAACCCGGATGCGCCCGACGCCGAGGAGCGCGAGCGGCTCGAGGACAGCGAGGCCGCGATTCCCGAGGCCGGGCCGGAGGAGAACGGCGCCGACGCACCCGTCCGCTTCCACTCCATATGGGCGGCCGGGATCTCCTCCAGGAAGCGGGAGGGCGGGTTGTACGACGGCTGGCCCCAGGCGCTGCGCATCGTCGACCGCGTCAGGTACAGCCGCTCCCGGGCGCGTGTGATGCCGACGTACGCCAGGCGCCGCTCCTCCTCCAGCTCCTTGGTCTGGCCGAGGGCGCGCATGTGGGGGAAGACGCCGTCCTCCATGCCGGTCAGGAACACGACCGGGAACTCCAGGCCCTTGGCGGTGTGCAGGGTCATCAGCGTGATGACACCGTCGCCGTCCTCCTCGTCGGGGATCTGGTCGGAGTCGGCGACCAGGGCGACCTGCTCCAGGAAGTCGGCCAGGGTGCCGGTCTCACCTTCACCGCGTTCCTGCTCGAACTCCAGGGCGACGGCCGCGAGTTCCTGGAGGTTCTCGATGCGGGTCTCGTCCTGCGGGTCGGTCGAGGCCTGCAACTCGGCCAGATAGCCGGTGCGCTCGAGCACCGCCTCCAGGACGGTCGCCGGTCCCGCGCCGGACTCGACGATCGTGCGCAGGTCCTCCATCAGCGCGTTGAACCGCTTGACCGCGTTGGTGGAGCGCGCGGCCATGCCGTACGCCTCGTCGACCCGCTTGAGCGCCTGGGGGAAGCTGATCTTCTCGCGCTGGGAGAGGGCGTCGATCATCGCCTCCGCACGCTCGCCGATGCCCCGCTTGGGCACGTTGAGGATGCGGCGCAGCGGCACCGAGTCCTCGGGGTTCGCGAGGACGCGCAGGTAGGCGAGGACGTCCCGGACTTCCTTGCGCTCGTAGAAGCGGACGCCGCCGACGACCTTGTAGGGCAGGCCGACGCGGATGAAGATCTCTTCGAAGACACGGGACTGGGCGTTGGTGCGGTAGAAGACGGCGACGTCCCCGGCCTTCGCCTCGCCCGTGTCCGTGAGGCGGTCTATCTCGTCGGCGACGAACTGGGCCTCGTCGTGCTCGGTGTCGGCGACGTAGCCGGTGATCCGCGCGCCGTGGCCCGCGTTGGTCCACAGGTTCTTCGGGCGGCGGGACTCGTTGCGCTCGATGACCGCGTTGGCGGCGGACAGAATGGTCTGCGTGGAGCGGTAGTTCTGCTCCAGCAGGATCGTCGTCGCGTTCGGGTAGTCCTCCTCGAACTGGAGGATGTTGCGGATCGTCGCGCCGCGGAAAGCGTAGATCGACTGGTCCGCGTCACCCACCACGCAGAGTTCGGCGGGCGGGAGGTCGTACTCGCCGGGCGGGGTGTCGACGTCCTCGGCGGCGCGCTCGCCGGTGCCGACCAGTTCGCGCACGAGCGCGTACTGCGCGTGGTTGGTGTCCTGGTACTCGTCGACCAGGACGTGCCGGAAGCGGCGGCGGTAGTGCTCGGCGACGTCCGGGAAGGCACGCAGCAGGTTGACCGTCGTCATGATCAGGTCGTCGAAGTCGAGCGCGTTCGCCTCGCGCAGCCGCGACTGGTAGAGCGCATAGGCCTGGGCGAGGGTCTTCTCGAAGCCGTCGGTGGCCTGGGCGGCGAAGTCCTCCTCGTCGATCAGCTCGTTCTTCAGGTTGCTGATCTTGGCGCTGAAGGACTTGGGCGGGAACCGCTTGGGGTCGAGGTCCAGGTCGCGGCAGACCAGGGCCATCAGGCGCTTGCTGTCGGCGGCGTCGTAGATCGAGAAGGACGAGGTGAAGCCGAGCTTCTTCGACTCGCGCCGGAGGATCCGGACACACGCGCTGTGGAAGGTCATCACCCACATCGCGTTGGCGCGCGGGCCGACGAGCTGCTCGACGCGCTCCTTCATCTCGCCCGCGGCCTTGTTGGTGAAGGTGATCGCGAGGATCTGGCCCGGGTGTACGTTCCGCTCGGCGAGCAGGTGGGCGATGCGGTGGGTGAGCACGCGCGTCTTGCCGGAGCCGGCGCCGGCGACGATGAGCAGCGGGGAGCCGGCGTGCACCACCGCGGCGCGCTGGTTGTCGTTCAGCCCCTCCAGGAGTGCCGCCGCGTCGATCGCCGGGCGGGGGGCGCCGTCGCGGTAGTAGGCGTCCCGGTCCGGCGGCACGTCGAACTTCCCGCCGAACAGATCGTCCGGAAGCGCGTCCGGAGCGTGATCGTCCTCGGGCGGTGGCGGGGGTTCCTCCTCGTGCCCGCGAGGGGGCTGGAGGTCCGCCAGGAAGCTGTCGTCAAAAAGGCTGCTCATCGCTCTACGAGTCTAGGGCTCCCCACCGACAACCGGTCGCGGTCCCCGGAACACGGACGTCTCGGGTGGGGTCCGCATGGGGTGCGGTCCCGGAGTGGGATCCTCGCCCCACCTGCCCCCTTTTCCCCTCACGCTGAGGAAGCACCTGGTCACGCCCACATGAAACCTGCATCAGGTCACAGAAATGTATCGGACATACTGCGCACCAACCTTCACAAGAGACACACGAGTTGGTTAGGTTTCCGTCAGGCCGCACGACCCCTCTCCGGCGAACGTCGCCGGGCCGCGCGGCCTCCGCCGAGTCCGGTGCGCCCCCCACGGTGCCCGGAGCCGGGGACCCACCGATCCTGGGGTGAATCGGCCGACTCCCGCCCGGGACGACGCCGTAGGGCAACCCTTCCGAAGCACGCGCCCGAACCCGACAGCTAACCCGGTAGGCGGCACGTTGGAAGGAGTCGCCTCCCTTGGCGTCGCACCGCAAGCCGCGCCCCGGCGGCACCCGTGGACCGGGCCTGCGCGGCCCCGCCCTCGCCACCGCCGCATTCACCTCCGTGGCCGTCCTGACCCAGACGGCCGAGGCCGCCGCCGACGACGGCAGGCCGAGCCTGGAGGAGATCGAGAAGAAGATCGACGAGTTCTACCGCCAGGCCGACTCGGCGCCGGAGGAGGAACCGGCGGCCGCCCGGCGGCCGCACGGCGAGGACCCACGTCAGGAGGGCGCCCGGCGCGCGAGCCGGCTCGCCAAGGCCCGGGAGGGGCTGGTTCCGTTCGCGGCCACCCCGGACACGGCCGCCTCTCTCCTCTCGGAGTATCCGCAGGACCACTTCGCCCAGAGCAGGGTGATGAACCGGTTGGCCTCGCGCGTGAAGGACGCGGCCGAGCGGGGCAAGACCACCAGGAGCCCGGAGGCGCCGGCGTCCTCGCACTACGACGTGAAGGCCGCGAAGGCCACCGTCCAGCACAAGCTCGCCACCGCGCGCGAGCTGCTGTCCCGGCTCACGGCCCAGCAGGGCGCGCGGCCGGCCGGGCTCGGCCGACGGCGCCTGGAGGAGCCCGGTCCACGGGCCTACGGATCCCCGGGCCCGCGGCAGGAAACCAAGGCCGAGAAGGCGATCGCCTTCGCCCGGGCCCAGATCGGCAAGCCGTACGTGAGCGGTGCCAGCGGGCCCGGCTCGTACGACTCCTCCGGCCTCACCCAGGCCGCGTGGAAGGCCGCCGGCGTCACCCTCCCGCGTACCGCCCAGGCCCAGGCCGCCGCGGGCAGCCCGGTCCCCGTCACCGAGGCGCGCGCCGGTGACCTGGTCTTCTTCCACGACGACAGCAGCCATGTCGGCCTCTGCACGGGCGACGGGATGATGATCCACGCCCCGGAACCCGGCGCGTACGTCCGCGAGGAATCCGTGGACCGCGGTGGCGAATCGATCATCCACAGCGTGGTGCGGCCGGCCTGAGCGCGCCTCACGTGGTCGGGCCTACGCGCGCGTACCGGCGGGTCCGCTCCACGCGCGCGTACCGGCGGTTTGCGTTCCACGCGCGCGTGCCCGGCCCGGCTGGGTGCGCGCGGCTGCCTGGCATCGGGCGCATGCCCGGCATCTCAGGTCTGCGCGCGTGGTGGGCGGGGCGGCCTCCCGCGTCCGGGGCCGCCGTGATTGGCGGCCGGCATCCTGTCGGTTGGTCTGCAGCTGGCCGGCGACGAGACGGTCTCGCGGGTGGCGCCGGCGATGGCCGGCGTCGCCTGGGTGGCGCTGGGCGCCGACTTCGTCCTGCGGACCTCGTCTGCTATCTCGGGCTTATCTCGCTGGCGGCCGAGGCGGCCCGGGCCGCGGCCCGGTTACGACGTGCTTGGTGGGCGACGGTGTTCCCGATGGGAATGACGGCGGCGGCGAGGCTGTCCGTCGCGGCCACCGTGGACGTCCCGTGGCTCAAGGGGCCGGGACGGGTGCTGGTGTGGGTGGCGGTGGCGGCGTGGCTCGCGGCCGCCACCGGTGCGGTGCTCGCGGCCCGTGCCGGCGACCACGTGGACCGACCGTCAGGTCCACAGCACGGCGATGAAGATGTTCGCCGTCGTCAGCAGGCCGACCAGCCCGAAGAGCCGCTTGTCGACCCGCTCCTCGTCGCGCTTCACGTAGACCAGGCCGAGGATCACGATCAGCAGGGCCAGCTTCACGCCGATCTTGATGTTGTTGACATGGTGGTCGTCGGCCTGGTTGAGGCCGACCAGGGCCACGCCGGTGACGAGCATGGTCAGTGCGCCGTGCAGCATGCCGGGGACGAACCGGGCCGTGCCCTGCCCCATGGCCTTCATCTGGGTGAGGAAACCGCCGAGCAGTGCGGCGATGCCGATGATGTGCAGGCCGACGAAGAGATGGATGAGTAGGTCCATGGAGCCGGAGCCTAACGAGGGCGTTCTCGTCTTCCGTGACCGGGCCCGACGCCGATGTCCCAGCGGTCCGTCCGCGAGGCCGTGGATCTTGCATATATGCGACCCATAGCAGCCCACATCTCCGAGCTGTCCCGCTTTTGGCGCTTCGGTCAGCACGCTCCGTGAAGACGACGACTCAGCCCGGGCAACACGGTCACATCCGGTCACACCTTGGTCCGTCGAGGCCAGTTTCGTACACCGCGTTACCCACTCGTCACAGACCGGCCTAGCGTCCTCCCCCAGGTGACCGGCTTCCCACCGCCGCCCGGGCCAGGGGCGGCAGTCGGCCACCTCCGCCGAGAAAGGCCCGGCGGTGGCCCGCTCCCCCTGTGCGGGCCACCGCCGGGCGCACCGACCGCTCGGTCGCACGAGTCCTACGAAAGGACGTGACGGTCCAGGTGGCAGCGCACCGCAAGCCCCGGCAAGGCCCGCTCAGTGGCCATACGGCCCGGACGGCCGCCACTCTCGCCCTGGCGGGTGTGGCCACCGCGGCGGGCTTCGACGGGACGGGACACGCCGAGCCACAGCTGACGCCGGCGCAGGCGAAGGACAGAGTCGACAAGTTGTACCAGGACGCGGAGGCCGCCACCGAGAAGTACAACGGGGCGAAGGAGAGAGCCGAAACGGCCCAGCGGCGGGTGACCGCGCTGCAGGACCAGGCCGCCCGCAAGCAGCAGAAGCTCAACTCGGCCCGCGACGCACTGGGTTCCATCGCGGCGGCCCAGTACCGCGACGGCGGCATCGACCCGGCCTGGCAACTGGCCCTGTCCAGCGACCCCGACCAGTACCTGGACGGCGCCGCGTTCGCGGAGCGGGCGGGCGACCGGCAGGCCGCCGCCGTGTCACGGGTGCGCGAACAGCTGCGGGAGATCGAGCGGTTGCGCGGCGCCGCACGCATCGAGCTGACCTCCCTGCGCTCCCGGCAGGCGGAGCTGAAACGGCAGAAGAAGACCATCACCGGAAAGCTCGACGAGGCGCGGCGGCTGCTGGCGCGGCTCACCCCGCGGCAGCGGACCGAGGTCACCGGTGACAGCGCCCCGGCCGGGCACGTGTCCCGGTCGGCCTCCTCCGCGCGGTCGGCACTGGAGCGGGCCGGGTCCGTCACACCTCCCAACGCGCGCGCGGCGGCGGCCGTCTCCTTCGCCTACGCCAAGCTCGGCAGTCCCTATGTGTGGGGTGCGACGGGCCCGAACGCCTTCGACTGCTCGGGCCTGGTCCAGGCCGCCTACCGCTCCGCCGGCATCTCCCTGCCGCGCACCACCTACGCCCAGATCAACGCGGGCCGCCGCGTCTCCCGCTCCGAACTCCAGCCCGGCGACCTGGTCTTCTTCTACTCCGGCATCAGTCACGTCGGGCTCTACGTCGGGGGCGGCCAGATGATCCACGCCCCGAACCCGTCGGCACCGGTCCGGCTGGCCCCGATCGACCAGATGCCGTTCGCCGGGGCCACCCGGGTGGCGTGAGGGCGGCCCCGCAGGGTCAGACGAGGCGGCGCGCGGTCGCCCAGCGGGTCAGCTCATGGCGGTTGGACAGCTGAAGCTTGCGCAGGACCGCCGAGACGTGGGACTCGACCGTCTTCACCGAGATGAACAGCTGCTTGGCGATCTCCTTGTAGGCGTAGCCACGGGCGATCAGGCGCAGCACCTCGCGCTCGCGCTGGGTGAGGCGGTCGAGGTCCTCGTCCACGGGCGGAGCGTCGGTGGAGGCGAAGGCGTCGAGGACGAACCCGGCCAGCCGCGGGGAGAAGACGGCGTCGCCCTCCTGCACGCGGAAGATCGAGTCGACCAGGTCGGCGCCGGTGATGGTCTTGGTGACGTAGCCGCGGGCGCCGCCGCGGATCACGCCGATCACATCCTCCGCCGCGTCCGACACGGACAGTGCGAGGAAGCGCACGGGCCGCTCGGCGTCGGCCGTCAACGCCGCGCAGCGGCGCAGTACTTCGACCCCGCCGCCGCCCGGCAGGTGGACGTCGAGGAGGACCACCTCGGGCCGGGTCGCGGTGATGACCGTGACCGCCTGGTCGACGTCCGCGGCCTCACCGACCACCTCGACCCCGGTCTCGGCGGTCTGGCCGATCTCGGCCTGGACGCCCGTGCGGAACATCCGGTGGTCGTCCACGAGCACCACCCGGACGTGCCGCCCGCCCGCGCCGCCGGCGGGGCCGGACTCGGCCGCCTCCGCCGCCTCCGCCGTGCCGTTCATCTCGGTCGCGTCGCTCATGACGTCTTCTCCGCCCTCTCCATCTCCAGCTCGACCTCCGTGCCGCCGTCCGGCACCGCCCGCAGCCGGGCCGTGCCGCCGTTGCGCTCCATGCGGCCGATGATCGATTCTCTGACGCCCATGCGGTCGGCGGGTATCGAGTCGAGGTCGAAGCCGGGACCGCGGTCGCGCACGGACACGAAGACCGTCTTTCCCTCGACTTCGGCATAGGCCTGTACGGCACCGCCTTCGCCACCGTACTTGGCGGCGTTCACCATCGCCTCGCGCGCGGCCTGCATCTGCGCGCTGGTCTTCTCGTCCAGCGGGCAGTCGCCGACGATGACGACCTCGATGGGCACGCCGTGCTTGTCCTCCACCTCGGCGGCGTTGCGCCGCACCGCCTCCGCGACCGTGTCCGGCTCGTCGGCCTCGTCCTTGCCGGTGCCCTCCGGTTTGTACAGCCAGGTGCGCAGGTCGCGCTCCTGGGCGCGGGCGAGGCGGCGCACCTCGTTGGCGTTGTCGGCATTGCGCTGGATCAGGGTGAGGGTGTGCAGCACGGAGTCGTGCACGTGGGCGGCGACCTCGGCGCGCTCCTGGGCGCGGATGCGCATGAGGCGTTCCTCGGACAGATCCTGCGTCATGCGCACCAGGTAGGGGCCGGCGAGCAGCGTGATGCCGACGAGGACGGCGAGCGCGGCCTGGAGGACGGCGCCGAGGTGCGCGGCCGAACCCTGCAGGACGAAGATGGCCGAGACACCGGCCGTGACGAGCAGGACGCCACCGGCCGCGCGCAGCAGAGTGAGAGTGCGGCGCCGCCGGCCGACCTCGACCCAGCGGGCCCGGCGGGCGTTGTCCGCCTGCCGCCAGACCAGGGCGACACCGGCCGCGACGAGCACGGCGGGCAGCAGATACGCCTTGGCCGCGCTGCCCAGGTTGACGCTGCCGACGAAGACCATGGACACGATGACCATGAGGAGCAGCGCGACGATCTGTCCCCGGTCCGGCTTGCGGGCCACCAGTCTGCGGCGGCCCTCCGGCGAGGTCTCGGTGCCGACCAGTGTCGGCGGCTTCTGATCGCCGACACCGCCGACGCCCAGGGGGACGAAGAACCAGAACGCCGCGTACAGCAGCGCACCGAGTCCGTCGGCCATGAACAGGCCGACGAAGACCAGCCGCACCCAGACGACGGGCAGCCCGAGATGCCCGGCGAGGCCCCGCGCCACTCCGCCGAGCCAGCGTCCGTCGCTGCTGCGGTAGAGCTTGCGCGGCGGCCGCGGGTCGTCGAGTGGCAGGCTTGCGGCTTCCGGCATGGCAACGATGGTCACATGGCCGGCGGGGCAGAGCATCAGGGTCGGCCCCCGAGACGCCCCTGATCTTCAGCGGGGCCGGCTCGGGGAGCGCCGCACCAGGCGATCCGCTGCCCCTCGAACGCTTCCCCGCCCCGCCTCAGGGCCGATTTCAGGGTTCGCCCAGGGTCGTCCCGACTGCCGTCGCGGCGACCGGGCCGTCACCATGGACGCATGACGGATCACGAGCACGCCGCGACGGGTCCGGGACCCGGCACCGGCCCGCGCCCGGCCCCGGGCACCGGACCGACGGATGCCGCGCCCGCCGCGACGGGAAGGGCGGGAGCGGCCGGCACGGACACCAGCGCCGACACCCGCACCGCCGGCAACACCCGCCCCGGCGCGGAAACGGGTGTCGGCGGCAGCACCGGCGCTGCCGGGCCAGGGCAGCAGCCGGAAAAGGAGCACGAGCAGGAGCACGACACCGCCGAGGCCCCCGCCCGGTTCCGGCGCGACCGCCGGCACAAGATGATCGCGGGCGTGTGCGCGGGTCTCGGTCGGCAGACCGACATGGACCCGGTGATCTTCCGTATCACCCTGGCCGTGCTGTCGGCGACCGGCGGCATCGGCCTGATCTTCTACGGCTTCGCCTGGCTCCTGGTGCCGTACGAGGACGACGAGGAGAACGAGATCCGCAAACTGCTGACCGGCCGCGTGGACGGCCAGGCGCTGACCGCCGTGCTGTTCGCCCTGGTCGGCTGCGGAATCTTCCTGACCATGCTGAGAAACGGCGGGGTGCTGACGTTCGCCGTGGTGCTCTCCCTGCTGCTCGCGGGGGCCGGGTACTGGTCGCGCCGCCGTGGCGCCGCCGATCCCGACCCGCTCGCGGCGCAGGCCGCCGCCGACGCGCCGCCGGAGGCCCAGGCGCCGCCGGTCGTCACCTTCTACCCGTCCTGGTGGCGGGACCCCGTCGTCAAGGACGGCACCCATGTCGGCGGCACCGGCTACCTGTGGGGTCCCGACGAAGCCCGCGAGCGGGACCTCCTCTCGGGCCCCGACGTCGGCGTCGCCCTCCCGTGGACCCACCACGGCCCCGTACAGCCGCCGCGCGCCGCGCCACCGAGACCCCGCGGCCCGCGCTGGATCGGCGGCTGGGTGTTCCTGCTCGCCCTGCTTGCGGGCGGCCTGGGCAGCGGGCTGACCTGGCACACGCACCCGCTGGGCACCAGCCTGCAGACCGGCCTGGCCTGCGCGCTGGCGGTCTTCGGCCTGGGCGTCGCGGCCAGTGCCTTCCTGGGCCGTACGGGGGCCGGGACGGTGTTCCTGGCGATCGTCACGGCGGGACTGCTCGCCGGGGCGTCGGCCCTGCCGAAGGACATCACCACGCACTGGCGGAACACGTCCTGGAAGCCCGCCGCGGCGGCGCAGGTGCGGCCCGCCTACGAGCTCGGCACCGGGCGGGGCACGCTGGACCTGGCCCTGGTGCATCCGGCCAGGGGGCAGAAGGTCGCCACGAGCGCCCATGTGGGCGCGGGCCGGCTGAAGGTGGTCGTGCCGGCGGACGCGACCGTGCGGATGAGCATCGACGTGGGAGTGGGCGACATCCGGTTGCCCGGGGACAACAGGAAGGACGTGGATGTGCAGCCGGGCAGGCACAAGGACGTGACACTGGCGCCGGCCAGGGGCGCCGGGGACTCCGGCACGCTGGACCTCACGCTCGAGGTCGGTGCGGGACAGGTGGAGGTCAGCCGTGCTGCGTCATGAGTTCCAGCCCGGGAAGCTGGTCGCCGGGCTCTTCCTGACCGCCGCCGGTGCCGTCTACGCCGGGGACGCGGGCGGCCTGTGGGAGACGCCGTGGTTCGTGGTCGTCCCGCTCGTCGTGGGCGGCCTGTGCCTGGCCGGGGTCACAGCCGCCCTGACCCGCCGGATACGCGGCCGGGGCGGCGCCGAGGGCGGCTACGGAACCTGAGGGGCGAGGCCGGGACGTGCCCCTGACGCCGGACGCCCCCCTCCGCAATCATGAGGTTTTCCGGGGCGGTGGCCGTGGGGCTTTCCGGGGCGCTCAGTAGCGATAGCCGCCGGATCGCTGTCGGCGTCGTGCGCGCCAGGCCGCGTCCACGGAGAGGTAGGGGGCGCCGGCGAGGACGAGGGGCAGCCAGGCCATCAGGAAGGCGAGGTCGTTGCCGTAGTAGTAGGGGGTCGTCGCCCAGCTGACCGTCAGCCACAGGCTGAGCGAGATCAGTGCGCCGCCGAGCGCGGCCAGCCGGCCGAACAGACCGAGCAGGGTGCCGATGCCGACGGCCAGCTCACCGAGGGCGATGGCGTAGCCGAAGCCGACGGGGTTCTTGAGGGCCAGGTCGACCAGGGCCGGGATGGCGGCGGAGCCACGGGCCGCACGGATGGTCTCGCCGATGGATCCGGTGCCCCCGGACTTCATGAAGGCGCTGTCCGTGAGCTTGTTCAGGCCGGCGTAGACGAAGGTGACCCCGAGGAAGATGCGCAGCGGCAGCAGGGCGTAGTGGGTGGCGGTGTCCCGTCGGCTGCGGCGGCCGTCGAGCCGGGGGGTGGGTGTGTCCGTCCGAATACCGTGAGTCATCGCTGTCAGCCGCCTCTCGCCCCCGTGCCGCCCCCTCACCTGACGATACGTATGACGCGGGCGGCCCGTTCAATCCTGTCCCGGATGATTTTCCGGATTTCGGATCCCGGTGCGAACGGCGGGGCGGGTCCTTGTCCACTGCGTCGGCCGTCGACTGCGTCGGCCATGAGGGGTACGGGGGCCCGCTGCCGCTCCCCCGTCTCCCCGGTCGTTCACTCCGTCACCTCGACGACGCACCGGTTGGTGGCCGCTCCGGCCGCGGTCACCACCTGTACCTCCACCGAGCCGGGCTCGACATCGGCCGGTACGGGCACGGTCAGGACGGTGTCCGTGGGGTTGCGGAAGCCGCCCGCGACGGGGACGAGCGGCACATGGACGTCGACCGAGCCGATGCGGACGACCGTACGCGAGAGCCGGTCGGGACTCTGCGCGCCGGGCGGGACGAAGCCGGTGCCGCGGATCTCGATGTCGTCGCCGGTGCGGATCGGCCCGTCCAGGTCCCCGGGTTCGCGGGCGCGGACCACGGAGAGGATGGCCGGGCGGCCGCCCTCGGCGTACTTGCCGGCCAGGTAGGTCGCGGCCGAGATCAGCACGATCACGCCCAGTCCCCAGGGCAGGTCGGGCAGCTGGTCGGGGCGGCGGGCGAGCCGTACGGCGGCGAACAGCAGGGCGACGGCGCTGATGACGACGTACTGGATGTCGGCGAAGGTGCCCCGGCCGGAGTCGTCGGTGAGCAGGTCGGCGGCGCGCGGCCGGTGGGCCGGTACCTTCTGCAGCCGTTGGGCGAGGATACGCAGGCCCACCACCCGGCGGACCAGGACGGCGATGCCGCACACCACGGAGAGGACGGTCACCACGCCCGCGCCGCGCGCGAGATCGAGCCCCGAGATCAGCGCGTCGCGTTCGGTGTGGTCGGAGGCGGCGGCGAGCCGGGCGGCCAGCAGCAGGACCGCGTAGGCGACGAACAGCACCCAGCAGGCGGCCACCGTGCGGGAGGTGGACATCCGGTTGTCCTCGCCGATCACCGGCGCGAGTGCCCCGCCGCGCGCCCGGTGGAGCCGGCAGGCGGCGGTCAGCGCGCCGGCGACGGCCAGCGCGGCGAGCAGGGCCGCGGTGCGGGCGTCGGTCCAGCCCGGTCCGATCGCGGTGAGCGCCTCGGTGAGCAGCAGGACGGTGACCGAGCCCCACACCACGCACACCGTCCGCAGCCACAGCCGCGCGAGCCACGCCTCGCCCTCCGCGCGGCCGCGTTCGGCGACGGCCTCCGCGCACTGGGTCAGCTCCTCGGAGACCCACTGGCGGGACGCCGAGGCCGAGTGCGCCACGGCCGCCGGCAGGCCCTGCCCGGCCGCGAACTCGTCGCGCCGGCGCAGGAACGCGGCGACGGCCCGCCGGTGTCCCGCCCGGGCGCCGTGCGGGCAGTCCCCGCAGGTGCAGCCGCCCTCGTGGGTCCCCTCGGGGCCCGTGCCCCCTCTCGCTTCCTGCACCGCCACGCCCGACGCCCGCCTTCCCCACGACCCTCCGGCACGGCCGCCGACACCCGCGACGGGCGTGCCGGGGCCGCGCAACTCCCCTGTGCCGAGTGCGCATTGTGCCCTACCCCCAGGGCCTCTGGGGGCGCCGGTCCGGGTGACCGCGGGTGAAGCCGGGGCCGACGTGTTGACCCGGCTGCGAGAATTCCCGTATGGCCGAGATCATCCAGCGGGACGGGACCTGGGCCTTCGACGGCAGCACGATCCGGATCACCCCCGGGCTGCACCGCTCCGTGGCGCTGTTCCGGCAGACGTACGGGGAGATCTCCGTCCCCCTGGAGGCGGTGGCCGGCGTCGTCCACGAACCCGAGCGCAGACGTGGCCGGCTGCGGATGCGGCTGCGCGAGGGCGCCGACCCGCTGCTGCAGGCCACGGGCGGACGGCTGCCGGACGCGGCGGATCCCTACCGGCTGACGGTGGAGGCGGACCGCTCGGGGGTCGCGGAGTATGTCGCCGAGGAGATCCGGCAGGCGCTGCTTCTCGAGGAGGTTCCCCAGGAGCCCACGACCGCCTATCTGCTGCCGGGGCCCCCGGTGCCGGTGTCGGTGCGGTCCTCCGACGGCACCGTCTCCTTCGACGGCAGCCAGGTGCGCATCGACTGGACGGACACCTCCGACCGGGTCAAGCGCGCGACCGGCCCGCGGATCATCGGCCTCGGCGATCTGGTGCGGGTGGAGTGGCTGCCCAATACCGGCCACGAGGACGGTTTCCTGCGGTTCGTGACCCCGGAGACGGTGTTCTCCAAGCTGCCGCCCGAGCGGGACCCCCACACCCTGGACCTGTGGGGCAGCGTGCGGCGGGATCTGCTGACCGCGCTGGTCGCGGCGGCCGTCACCGCCCGGCTGCCGCATCCCTCCACCCGCACGGGCGGTACGTACGACGGCCGGTACCGGCGGCGGGCCGTCGTACCGGCGCGGGGCGGCCGGCACGACGTGCTGCTGCGCCGGCTGCGGGAGCTGGGGGAGCTGCACCGGGAAGGGGTGCTCACCGACGAGGAGTTCGCGATGACGAAGGCGGCCGTGCTCCGGGGGTTCAGCTGAGCAGGTCGGGTTCGCTGCGGCTGATGTCCTGCCACATCGGCTGGTAGTTGATCCAGGCCACCAGGTCGCCGCCGAGCTGTTCGCGGGTGGCGACGGCCTGTTTGTGGTCGATGAGCACCGGGCGCCCGGCCGCCCGGGCCATGAGCTGCACCTGGCAGGACCGTTCCATGGACAGGAACCACCAGGCGGCCGCGTCCACGGAGTCGCCGACGGTCAGCAGCCCGTGGTTGCGCAGCACGAGCGCCTTGCGGGAGCCGAGGGCGTTCGCGATCCGGCGGCCCTCCTCGGCGTCGACGGTGACACCGCTGTAGGCGTCGTAGAGCGCCACGTCCTCGTAGAAGGCGCAGCTCTCCTGGGTGATGGGGTCGATCAGCTCGCCGAGCGCGGCGACGGCGCGGCCGTGCACCGAGTGGCAGTGGGCGACGGCGACGACGTCCGGACGGGCGGCGTGGACCTGGGCGTGCACGGTGAACGCGGCCTGGTTGACGTGGTAGCGGCCCTCGACGACCTGCCCGTCCTGGTTGGCGAGCACGAGATCGCTGACGGTGACGTGCCTGAACGGCATCCCGAACGGGTTGACCCAGAAGCAGTCGGTGAATTCGGGATCGCGGGCGGTGATATGCCCGGACACCCCGTCCTCGAAGCCGCTGCGCCCGAAGATCCGCAGGGCGCCGGTGAGCCGCTCCTTGCGGTGCCGGCGTTCGTCCTCGACCGATTCGTGCATCGGTGGCATGGCGAACTGCAGCTGGTCGGTGGGCAGCGGCAGGGGCGGGTTGGGCCCGTGCATAGATCCTCCAGCGTGGGATGTGCGGTACGGGCCGGAAGTTACCGCCGGTCGGCGCAAAAGGGCAGAGCAAACAGGCGGAGCAGTTCTGTGAAGTTGACGTACGCGCGAAATACACGACAGAAGGTGTCTGGATTGGCCGCGAGGCTGGCGCGTATGAACTGGGAAGCCTTCAGCACCGCCGCACCCGAACTGGCCAGGATCGCCGAGAAGCAGTTCGGCGCCCACCGGCATCACATCCTCGCGACCCTGCGCAAGGACGGCTCGCCGCGCACCAGCGGTCTGGAGGTCCGTTTCCTGGGCGGGCGGCTGTGGCTCGGCATGATGCCGGGCTCGCTCAAGGCCCGCGACCTGCTCCGCGACCCGCGTTTCGCGCTCCAGGCCAATCCGGGCGACGACCTGGGCAGTGGGGACGTCCGGATCAGCGGGCGGGCGTTCGAGGTCGTCGATGCGGCCGTGAAGGGGGCGTACATCGAAGAGGTGGAACCGCCGCAGCCGTTCCACCTCTTCCGCACCGAGCTGACGGAGGTCGTGCGGACCTACGTCGAGGACGAGAAGTACCTGGTCGTCCAGGTCTGGAAGCCCGGGGAGCCGGTGCGCACGCTCCGCCGGACCTGAGCCCGGGTGGGGCTCACTCCCACTCGATGGTGCCCGGCGGCTTCGACGTCACGTCGAGCACGACCCGGTTGACGTCCCGGACCTCGTTGGTGATCCGGGTCGAGATCTTCGCGAGGACGTCGTACGGCAGCCGGGACCAGTCGGCGGTCATGGCGTCCTCGGAGGAGACCGGGCGCAGGACGATCGGGTGGCCGTAGGTGCGGCCGTCGCCCTGGACGCCGACGGATCGGACGTCCGCAAGCAGGACCACCGGGCACTGCCAGATGTCACGGTCCAGGCCGGCCGCGCTCAGCTCCTCGCGGGCGATGGCGTCGGCGTCGCGCAGCAGGTCCAGGCGCTCCTTGGTGACCTCTCCGACGATGCGGATGCCGAGGCCCGGGCCCGGGAACGGCTGGCGCTGGACGATCTCCTCCGGCAGGCCCAGTTCCTGGCCGACCATCCGGACCTCGTCCTTGAACAGCTTGCGCAGCGGCTCGATCAGCTGGAACTCGAGGTCCTCGGGCAGGCCGCCGACGTTGTGGTGCGACTTGATGTTGGCGGTGCCGGTGCCGCCGCCGGATTCGACGACGTCCGGGTACAGGGTGCCCTGGACCAGGAACTCCACGGCCGGGCCCTCGTCGGCGATGATCTCGGCCTGCGCCTGCTCGAAGACGCGGATGAACTCACGGCCGATGATCTTGCGCTTCTCCTCGGGGTCGGAGACGCCCTTGAGCGCGGTGAGGAAGCGCTCCTCGGCGTCGACGACCTTCAGCTGCACGCCGGTGGCCGCGACGAAGTCCTTCTCGACCTGCTCGGTCTCGCCCTTGCGCATCAGGCCGTGGTCGACGTAGACGCAGGTCAGCTGGGAGCCGATGGCCTTCTGGACGAGGGCGGCGGCGACGGCGGAGTCCACGCCGCCGGACAGCCCGCAGATCGCCCGCTTGTCCCCGACCAGCTCGCGGATCGCGGCGACCTGCTCCTCGATCACGTTGCCGGTGGTCCAGTTCGGCTTCAGGCCGGCACCGCGGTACAGGAAGTGCTCCAGCACCTGCTGGCCGTGCGTGGAGTGCATGACCTCGGGGTGGTACTGGACGCCGTACAGCTTCTTCGCGTCGTTCTCGAACGCGGCGACCGGGACGACGTCCGTGGACGCGGTGACCGAGAAGCCCTCGGGGGCGGCGGAGCAGGCGTCGCCGTGCGACATCCACACGTGCTGCTCGTCCGGGGTGCCCTCGAAGAGAGTGGAGGAGTTCCTGGAGACGTGCAGGTCGGTACGGCCGTACTCGCGGGCGCCGGTGTTGTCGACGGTGCCGCCGAGGGTCTGCGCCATGAGCTGGAAGCCGTAGCACATGCCGAAGACGGGGACGCCGGCGTCGAACAGCTCGCCGTCGAGGCGGGGGGCACCCTCCTCGTACACCGACGAGGGGCCTCCGGAGAGGATGATCGCCGCGGGGTTCTTGGCGAGCATCTCCCGGACCGGCATGGAGCTCGGCACGATCTCGCTGTAGACCCGCGCCTCGCGGACGCGACGGGCGATGAGCTGGGCGTACTGCGCGCCGAAGTCGACGA
This sequence comes from Streptomyces sp. NPDC045022, assembly GCF_056432605.1. NCBI lineage: Bacteria > Bacillati > Actinomycetota > Actinomycetes > Kitasatosporales > Streptomycetaceae > Streptomyces > Streptomyces sp. NPDC045022. Next base: position 1,367 of record NZ_JBWKIR010000020.1, on the reverse strand, counting down.
CCAGGACGGTGTCGGGGGTGGCGGCAGACTGAGTCGCTGATGACACGGGATGCCTTCCGGCGGTGGGGCGGGGTCTTGTACGACCGATTCTACCGGGGTGGCCGTGGGTGACCTCGTCGTCCTCCCGTGGGGCCGCCCCGGACCCCCGCCGCCGCCCACCCGCGCCCGGCCCGTGGGACGGAAGGCGGGACGGCCCGGCCCGGTGGGGTCCCCTGACCTGCCGTGGCATACTGGCCCCATGCTCACGCAGACGACCCGCTTCTTTACCTATGGCATCCGGCCCGCCGGCTGCCATGGTCGTGCTGCTTGAGCGAAACGCCAAGCGACTTCCCAGGCGCCCCGGGCCGACAAGGCCCGGGGCGCCTGTCGTTTTCCGGGTTCTGCCGCTCCAGGGCATCCACCTTTCCGATCAAGGAGCCCGACGTGACCACCACCACCCCGGAAGCCACCATCGCCGACGCCCGGGAGCGCATCGACGCGCTCGACGACCGGATCATCGGCCTCGTCCAGGAGCGGATGGCCGTCTCAGCCGTCGTCCAGCAGACCCGGATCGCGTCCGGCGGCCGCCGGGTGAACCTGTCCCGCGAGATGGAGATCCTCGGCCGTTACCGTGACGCCCTCGGCAAGCCCGGCACCGCTCTCGCCATGACCCTGCTGGAGCTGAGCCGGGGTCGCATCTGAGTTCGGTGCCGCTCTCACCCGTACGGCGCGTGACCGGCTCGGGCACCGCTTCGTTGAGGGGGTGTCCGTGCCAGCCAGGGGCGGGCCCGACAGAACCACGCGTGGCTTGCTGGAGCGACGAGGTGTACGGGTCGTGCCGTACGCCGTGGGACCTCGCTCCAGGGAAGTGACCGGACGGCAGGGGACAGCAGCCCGGTCACCCAAGAGAACGGTCGGCTCCGGGGACGCCCGGGGCCGGCCGGCGGAACATGCACATATGCACCGGTGCCGGGTCACATGGCGGGGGATGACGCGTTCCTCCAGCACGATGCGCACCAGCCCCGAGTCCCGGCGCGAGCCCCGGCGTCGGGTGCACCGGCCGACCGCCGGCGGGCGCGGCCGTCCGCCACGAGGAACACGAGCAAGCGGCGCGACCCCCCGGCGCCGCACCCCGGCACCGGCGCCGCCCTGACGCCGGTGCTGACTGGAAGAAGGGCCCCGCGGCCGCTCCTTGAGTTCTAGTGGTCGTCGCAACACCCCAGCTCAAGGGGTGCGATGTTCGAGATCCGCAAGACCCGGACGGTGGCCCAGGGCCGCAGGAAGCTGACCCGTGAGCGGGAGGAATACTTCCGGCTCATGCAGCAAGGCGTGAGTTACACGGAGGCGGCCAGGGTCGTCGGCATCAACCTCCGCACGGGAAAGCGATG
>NZ_JBWKIR010000019.1:57985-161287 GCF_056432605.1 Streptomyces sp. NPDC045022 | reverse complement strand
ACTGGCGACGCCGACATCAGCAGCGATCCCGCACCAGCCATTACCAGCGACAAGCCGCATCCCAGACATAAAGATCACGATCTACAGCTGGAGTATTAGGCGGCTTGAAGCGCCCGGACCCGCCCGGTGAAGTCCGATTGATCGCCGGCCGCCTACACCTAGTTGTGGCGACCGGCCGTCCTCCGAGTGCATGCACTGCCCGCCGGGATGCAGCCGAGGCCGGGATGGCGGCGGTGTGATGGCCTGTGGGAGAAGTGGTGGCGACAGTCCGCACGGGTCGGATCACCGAGGCCGGGAGCGTTGCCGGGCTCTGGGCTGGCCGTCACGGAGGGGGTGTCGGTGCATGGCTTGGCCAGAACGGCACAGCCCCTTTTGGCCGAATCCGTAAACTCAAATCCGTGAACCGGGAATTACTTACGGAATAAATCATTCCATTCTCAACTTCATCTCAATTTCATTGACGCGCACTTTGGGCGCTTGCTAAATTCCCCTCTGTGCACCGGTACTTAAAACTCTGGCTTAATGGCGAGGTAGCTTGCCGAATGTCGGAGATTTATGTTAAGGAACTCCGCATTTACGGTCTCATGTGATGTCGGTTAGTTGCAGGCAAAAGTCGCATCCATGACCAAGGTGTGTCGACAGATCAGGATCACGACCCTCTGGGGGAGTAATGAAACGTATAACAAGGGTTGGCGCGCTCGTCGGTGCAGTCGCCATGGGGGCAGTACTCGCGATTGATTCGGCGACGCCAGCTCTGGCTCAGAGTGGGGCGAGTGATGATAGTCCCGTGAATCGATTCTTCGAGCCGGGGACGAAGATACCTGAAAACCTTCTCAAGCCCGGCGCCCAGTTGACGATCAAGCGAAACGCCGATGATGAACAATCACTCCCTTCGGCTCCAGATCAGTCGCAGGGTGTGAAGAGGACTGATCTAGGTGAGTCATGTAGCACCGAAGTGATTGGGAAGACGAGCGGCCACGGAAAAACCACTCTAGTGCTTTCCATTAATAAGGAAAGATCGGTAGTTCTCAGTGGCGAGGCCGGGGTCAGTTATGGGGTTATTTCTACCTCTGTCGGATTTAGTGTGACGAAAACCTACAGGGTCACAAACGAGACCCGTTACGAGGTTCCCAAAAACAAGTTTGGCACCGTCGAGGCATACACTCTCTTGCATCATTACCGGGTCGTCGTCGAACGCGGTATGCCGTCCCCTGGGATCTATGCGGTGGACGTGTATAAGCCAGTCGGCGTATGCTTTAACCAGTGGCTGGGCTAGCTAACCGTTTAGGGCAGCGCCCCCGGCGCCGAGGGCGCTGAGGATCATGAGATGTGAAAGGGTGGCTGATTAGTGCGGATACTGCGGAGCCTACTCCTAGGGGTCACCCTTTCGATCTCGTGTATCGGTTGTACGGGAGGAGGAAAGGGTATTGCGGATGGGCCCTCCGTCGACCAATTCACACCTTTGACTCAGCTCAAGTCGATCGACTCGAGTGAAGAGAGCATTATTGCGGCGAATGAATTCCCTCCTGAGTCTCACCCTCCTAAAGTGGTAGGTGAAATTCGGCAGGGTTCCTACCGTCTGGTTGCGTACATTCAGGGCGATTCATGCGGGCTTCGAGTGGTTGACGCGCAAAACCCTAACCGATCGCCGATCCATATTACTTCGGCCCGGTTGAAAAATGCATCGGAAGGGAGTGCAAGCTATCCTGCCGGCCCCTACAGTTTCGCCTCGGCGGCTGGTGCGAGCGGATCGGGACTATGGGCCTCACTGGCCTGCAGCAGGTCGGCAATGGTGATTGACTATTCCTCTCCAGATCGCGGATCTACTACTGAGCGGCGGGGCAGTGTCTCCACCAATGAGCCTCGCAGGCATGCTGGAAATCTTATTGTAATCATTGGCTCGCGGGAAACGCGCGAAAGCATTCTTTCGCAGGTCCAGAAACGGTCACAGTAAGTAGGGGCGCCGAGTTCGTTAGTACTCCAGCTGTAGATCGTGATGAGGCGGCGACTTTGTCGAGGATCTCGTCGGCGGTCTTCGTCCAGACGTAGGGGCGGGGGTGTTCGTTCCAGTCGGTGAGCCAGCTGCGGATGTCGCGTTCCAGGGCCTGGACGGAGCGGTGGACGCCACGCTTGAGTTTCTTCTGCGTGAGTTCGGCGAACCAACGTTCCACCAGGTTCAGCCAGGACGAACTCGTCGGTGTGAAGTGCAGGTGGAAGCGCGGGTGTGCCAGCAGCCACTGCTTGATCGTGGGCGTCTTGTGGGTGACGTAGTTGTCCAGGATCAGATGCACGTCGAGGTCGGCGGGGACTTCCTTGTCGAGCTTGGCGAGGAACTTCTTGAACTCCACCGCCCGGTGGCGCCGGTGGAGAGAACCGATCACCTTCCCCGTGGCGACCTCCAGCGCCGCGAACAGGGTGGTGGTGCCGGCCCGGACGTAGTCGTGGCTGCGGCGCTCGGGCACGCCGGGCACCATCGGCAACACGGGCTGGGACCGGTCCAGGGCCTGGATCTGTGACTTCTCGTCCACGCAGAGGACCAGCGCCTTCTCCGGCGGGTCGAGATAGAGGCCCACCACGTCCCGGACCTTGTCGATGAACAGCGGGTCCGTGGAGAGCTTGAACGTCTGCGAGCGGTGCGGCGCCAGCGCGAATGCCCGCCAGATCCGGGAGATGGCGGACTGGGACATGCCCGTGGCCGCCGCCATCGACCTCGTCGACCAGTGGGTGGCGTTCTTCGGTTTCTCCTCGAGCGTCTTGACGATGACCCGCTCGACGTCCGCGTCTGTGATCTTCCGCGGGACACCGGGCCGCGGCTCGTCGGACAGGCCGTCCAGCCCACGTTCGAGAAAGCGCCGCCGCCAGGTGCGGACCGTGTCCGGAGTGACCCGCAGCCGACGTGACACCTCCATGATCGAGTGCCCGTCGGCGCACTTCAGCACGATCCGCGACCGCTGGGCCAGCGCCTGAGCCGTCGTGCGGCGACGCACCCAGCCCTCCAGCACGGCCCGCTGGGCATCGGTCATGAGTGCCGACATTGGCAAGCGGCTCCAGGAAGTGCGTAAGCGGCGCGCCATGACGCAGCGTCAGCTGGCGAGCGAGTCCGGCGTGTCGCTCTCCTTGATCCGGAAACTGGAGCAAGGGGAGCGGGCTGACACACGCCTGGAGACTGCGCGCCGACTGGCACAGGCCCTGCGGGTGCCCACAACCATCCTCATGACTGCACAAGAGGATGAGACACCCGGTAATGGCGCACGGTGGGCACGCGCCCGGGGTACAGGGCGCGACCTTGGGCAAGTAACCGCACGCACGTCACCTAGGCCGCATGGAAACGAGCTTCCCCCACACCACCATCCGGTAGCGCGAGGTGAATTCGGGGGTGCAGGTGGTCAGGGTGATGTAGTAGCCCGGCTCGTCGTACCCGTGGCCGGCCCGGACGAGGGAGCGCGGGACGCGCCGGAGGACCCCCGAGTCCGTCGCCGAGGTCCGCGGCAGCACCTTGTCGACGTCGTACGTGTACGTCGACGACCGCGTCTCCACCTCGATGTCGTCCCCGGGCCGCAGCCGGGGCAGGTACCGGAAGGGCTCGCCGTGCGTGTTCCGGTGCCCGGCGAGGGCGAAGTTCCCGGCCTGCCCCGGCTGTTGGGTGCCGCGGTAATGCCCCACGTACCCCTTGTTGAGGACGCCGGCCTTGCTCACGCCCTCGGCGACGGGAACGCGGAGGCGCAGTCGGGGGATGGTGAGCACGGCATACGCCTGGGATCGCCGGGGCTGCACGACAGGGGTGTACGACCGCTGCGGCGCCGGCACCTTCGGGGTGCCCGCGGGAGCGTGGGTCGTACGCGAGCCGGCGCCGGTATCCGCGCCGGTGACAGTATCCGCGCCGGTGCCGCCGTCGGCGCGGCCGTTCCCCCACTCCCGCTCCAGCGCCTCCACCTTCCGCTCGGCCCCGCGCCGCGCCTCCCGGTTGGTCCACCACAGCTGGTGCACGACCAGCAGCATGAGCAGCACACCCACGGTGACGAGCAGCTCGCCCCCGCTCCACAACGCGCGCCGTCGCCGCGCACGCCTACGGCGATCGCTGTGCCCGACGACCCGCACGCCCGCCGACGCCCGCATCCGCACCCACCTCCACCGGAGCCGCACGCAAGATAGGCGCATCGCCCCCAACTGGCCAGAGCCGCAAGGGATCCGAGTCCGCGCCCCGCTTCCTCAACCGGTTTTAGAAAGGGCTGTCGCAACTCTCGACAATCCCACCCGCCACCCTCGATGCTTCCTGCTGTCGACATGCCGGGGGGACGAGCCGGCACCGCTCCGGGGACGCGGTGCCGAAGCCGCACGGAGAGGCAGAGAAGCCATGATCCGACGCAGAACCCTGCTCGCCGCCGCGGGCGGTGGCCTTCTCGGCAGCGCCCTGGCCACGGGCACGGCCCGGGCCGACGCGACGATAACGGTCAATCCGTCGACCGCTTACGGAACCTGGGAGGGCTGGGGCACATCCCTGGCCTGGTGGGCGAACGTCTTCGGCGGGCGGGACGACTTCGCCGACATCTTCTTCCCCACGAGGACGACGGCATACACCGGGACACAGCTGCCCGGCCTGGGCCTGAACATCGCCCGCTACAACCTGGGCGCGTGCAGCTGGAACAGCGTGAACGGCGAGTCGATGGCCGCGTCCCCCAACGTCCCCGCGTACAAGCAGATCGAGGGCTACTGGCAGGACTGGGCGAACGAGGACCCGGCCTCCGCGTCCTGGAAATGGACGGCGGACGCTACCCAGCGCGCGATGCTCGTGAAGGCGACCCGACGCGGCGCGACCACGGAACTGTTCGCCAACTCCCCCATGTGGTGGATGTGTGCGAACCACAACCCGTCCGGCGCGGCCGACGGCGGCAACAACCTCCAGTCCTGGAACTACCGTCAGCACGCCTCCCACCTCGCCTCGGTCGCCCTGTACGCGAAACAGAACTGGGGCGTGAACTTCGCGACGGTGGAGGCCTTCAACGAACCTTCCTCGGCCTGGTGGACGGCGACGGGCACCCAGGAGGGCTGCCACGTCGACGCGAGCGTCCAGTCAGCCGTACTCCCCTACCTGCGCGGCGAGTTGGACAAGCGCGACCTGACCGGCACCAGGATCTCGGCCTCGGACGAAACGGGTTACGACCTGGCCCGCACGACGTGGAACTCCTTCTCCTCGACGACGAAGGGCTGCGTCGACCGGGTCAACGTCCACGGCTACCAGGGCGCCGGCGGGCGTCGCGACCTCCTCTACACGGACGTGGTGACGACGTCCGGCAAGGCCCTGTGGAACTCGGAGACCGGCGACGGCGACGCCACAGGCCTGACGTTGGCAGGCAACCTGCTCTACGACTTCCGCTGGTTGCACCCCACGGCATGGGTCTACTGGCAGGTGATGGACCCGAGCGCGGGCTGGGCGGCGATCGCGTACGACCCCGCCACCCTCCAGCCGGGAGCAGTCCAGACCAAGTACTACGTACTGGCACAATTCACCCGGCACATCCGTCCCGGCATGACGATCCTGGACACGGGGGTGAGCTATGCGGCGGCAGCACTGGACCGAACGGCGAAACGCCTGGTGCTGGTGGCCGCGAACACGTCCGCCTCTCCCCAGACCCTGACCTTCGACCTCTCCCGCTTCTCCTCCGCGACCGGCGGCCCGGGCGGCCTGGTCCCCCGCTGGAACACGGTCACGACAGGCGGCTCGGACCGCTACACCCCCCACACGGACACGTACCTCTCCGGAAAATCCCTGTCTGTCCCCTTCGCGGCGAAGTCGGTCCAGACGCTGCAGGTGGAGGGCGTGACACCGTAGGCGATCTCGACGGAGAGCCGATGGCCGGCCCTTACTCCCTCCTGTCGGTGCTCGGCAGTACGGTGTCCCCCATGCGCCCCGACACGCCTGCCGAGAACGTCGACCACACCGCCGAAGCGGCACGCCTGGAGCGGACCGCCGGACTGTATCCCGAGGACGCCGAGGCCCTGCTCCTGCGCGCAGCGGCCCACCTGGAACTGTCCGGCGACCGCCCCGCGGCCACCGCGCTCTACGACCGCCTGCTGTCGTCCGCCGAGAGACTGGACAACCCTCCCCTGATCCGCGCCCTGAAGGCGTCGAACCTGTGGGAGTACGGCCACGAGGCCGAGGCGAGGGCGATCATCGAGGGCATCCGCGCGGCCGCCCCGCGGGACCCGGCGCCCTGGGTGATCGTGGCCGAGGCCCTGGAGTCCCACGACGAGCTGGAGGCGGCGGCGGAGACGTTCACGGAGGGCGCGCGTCTCCTGCTGACGAGCGAGACGGAACCCCCCGCCGGCACCCGCCCCCTCCTCTACGGCCGCCACCGCGTCCGCCGCATGCAGGGCCTTCCGCACGACGACTGGGACACCCTGGCGGACACCCTCCACGGTTCCGCGGCGCCGGTCTCCCTGGACGAACTCCACGACCCGAAACGCGTGTGGTCCCTGGGCTCGGAGAACCCGGCGGAACTCGAGGCGGAGATCACCCGCCTCCGCGCGGAACTCGGCGCCTACCGCGAGGCCCTGTCCCGCCCCTTCCCCGTGGCGATCCTGCACTGGCCGGCACCCGAACTGCGGGAACTGCTGTCGACGTACCCCACCCTCGCCGCGGAGTACCCCTCCCACGAGGAACACCTCGCGACCATAGAGTCCTCTCTCCGCGAGCTCTCCACGTCCGGCACCCCGAACCTGGGCATCGTCACGGGCACGGTCCCGTCGTACGAGGCGTTCGCGGCATCGGAAAGCTCCTCCCCGGAGGACGCGACTCTCCTCCCCCAATACGCGACGATCCTGGCGGCGCGGGGGCGGGCTGTGGCTTGGCCGCCGCAGAGGGGTGCGGGGTGCTGGTGTGGTGCTGGGCGGGGATATGGAGACTGCCACGGGGGCGAGTAAGTAACTCAGCCCCGACACCAGTCCAACACTGAGGTCCTGCCCCCTGCCCCCTGCCCCCTGCCCCCTGCCCTTACAACGGCTAACACAAAGAGATGGATCGACCGTGATGGCCGTGCCTGGGGAGGGAGGTGAACGTTCGGTCAGGCGTGGGGATCGCCGTGGATCGTGTCGAATGAGTTGTGGGACGTCTGGAACCGTTGCTGCCACAGCGTGAGCGGCGCATTCGCCATCCCGGATGCAAGCCGTTGCCGGACCGGGATGTGCTGTGCGCGATCTTGTACGTCCTGCACACCGGCATCCAGTGGGGGGTACCTCCCACGACTCCCTGGGGCGGCTACCCCGGAGGCAGCGCGCGCTCCCTGCGGTTGCGCTTCTCCATAGCCGCGCCCACCCAGATGCACCAGGTGACGCAGCCGGCCAGGAGGAGGAAATAGGTCATAAATCCGATGCCGTCGCCGACGAGCCACAGCACCAGTGCGGGGGGCCCGAAAACGATCAGCGGGCCAATGACCCACCAGGTCAGATAGGTGCGCAGTATCTCTCCACCGACGAGCGGCGTCTCCTCGTGCACCGCGTAGTGGGTGACCGAGGTACTGCCGTTTCCGAACTGCGTGTAGGACGAGTCGCCGACGGTCAGGCGATGCCGACGCAAGGGGATCACCGGCAGAAAGAGCAGCACGGCCCACTGGGTGGCGTGGTGACTGCCGTCACGATTCGGGTAGCTGAAGCCCCGATACGTGGTGCCGAATCCGTTCCAGGTCGACATCCTTCGCAGCCCCCTCGCCGTCGTTGGCCTGAACTGTCTCACGTCTGGCGGACTTTGGGCATCGGATCAGACGTGATCCGTACGTCGTCGTCATGGATGCTGCTCGGACTGCCTCGGCGAGCGTGGGCGCGAGTGCGGCCAGGAGTTCGACGGTCTCGGTGACGTACCGGTAGACGGTCGTGGTTCCGATACCGAATCCGACCGGGGCTGGGCGTAGGGCTGGCCGTTCCGGAGATGAATGAGATCAGTACCCCATGTGTACTACTCCCTTTTCGAGGGCTCAGGAGGCGTCGGCGAGCGGCCCCTGGGGTGCCATGGAGTGTTGATATTACGGTGTGGTGCCGACGGTCTTACGGAGTGGCAACGGCTGAGCCGGCGACGCCGAGTACCACCACGCCTATGCCAACGCCGGTAGCGATACCCTTACCGATCTCACCAGCGGTGTCCCGGTCGACTTCCAGGCCGCTAACCGAGCCGTCTGCGTCAACATACGTGCCGGTGACCACGGGCGCGGTCCGGGCGGTACTACTGAAGCTGGCCGGCGTCGGGGGGCCGCGGTCGATACGCCACACCGATATGCAGCGAAGGCCGTCCTCGTGCTGCACCACGTATCGGCGTGAGATTGGAAAACGCTCACTGCGGCTCCGCCAGATGGCAAGGTCCTTCTCGCACCTTCCGGCTGGGCGTACGGCTACGCACGTGTCCTCCTCACCGGCCAGATCGGCGGGCCTTACGTCCGGTGTGGGGTGGGCGTTAGGGTCGGGGAGATCTTGGGCGGGACGACGGGAGTTGGGGGCAGGCATGGGTGGGACGGTCACGGCGGTCAGTAGTAATGGGGAGTACTCCTTCACCAAGCCCAACCGGGAGAGCATCACCTTGCTCGCCGGGCTCGGGGTGGAGGGGGACGTGCATGCCGGGGTGACCGTCAAGCATCGGTCTCGGGTCAAGCAGGATCCGACTCAGCCGAATCTCCGGCAGGTGCACCTCATTCATGAGGAGTTGTTCGACGAGGTCGTGGGTGCCGGGTTCCGGGTGGGGCCCGGGGAGCTTGGCGAGAACATCACCACCCGCGGGATCGATCTGCACGGGCTGCCCACGGGAGCGCTGCTGCGGATCGGGGACGAGGCCGTCGTCGAGGTGACCGGACGGCGGAATCCCTGCGCGCAGATCGACGACTTCCAGCAGGGGCTGCTGAAGCAGGTCGTGGGGCGCGCGGAGGACGGCCAGGTCACCTACAAGAGCGGGATCATGAGTGTGGTCCTGGTGGGAGGTGTTGTGCGGCCCGGTGATGCGATCCGGGTCGAGCTTCCCGCGGGGCCTCATCGGGCGCTTGAGCGAGTTTGATCTCGGGGGTGTGTGGTTGTGGCCGCGCTTGTCTACTTCGAGAGGGACCCCGAACGGCCGGGAGGTGTTTGCTACTCCTTCGGTCCGGATCCGGCCGAGATGGACCGCCGGCTGTGCATGGACACGGTGACCCGCTCCTCGAAGCCGCTCGACGGTGCCGTCGACCACCTGTTCCTCCAGGCCTCGCGGAAGATCAACTCACTGTATGAGGAGAGGGGCAGCTGGCCCGAGCGGGGAATGAGCGCGAGCTGACCGTGTGCCGAGATGCGGCATCGCCGGGGGCAGGTGGGGTGGTGCCCGGCTGGTTGACGCGCAGCCCCGGTCCGACAGCGCGGGCGGGCGCCGCCAGGGGGTGTGCGGCGCCCGGTGCCATGGGTTCGGGGTCAGGCCGTCGCCGCCAGGTCCGCTCGGCCGAACAGGAGGGCGTAGCCCGGGGGGAGTTGGGCGAGGAGGCGGTTGGTCAGGGGGTCGCCGATCCTGTCCGCCAGGACGCCGAGCACCGAGCTGACGTCCCAGCGGGCCGTCGCGGGGGTCGAGCCCTCGATGCGGGTCGCCACCGACTCGACGAACTCGCGAGCGGTCACGCGGTGGGTTGCCGGAATCTGGGACGCGATCACGCGGCCCGCCTCCCGGGGGAGGGCCTGGGCGAGGGATACCCGTTCCTCGCCGGTCACATGGCCGCCCAGAGCCGAGAGAACGATGCGGGTGACGCGCTCCGCCTCCGCCCTCGTCGCGTACTGCCCCGCCTCGCGTACCGCGTCCGTCAGCTCCAGCCAGCCGACGTCCTCGGCCATGTCAGGGGCGGCGGGGCGCAGGGACGGGGACGGGGCGGGGATGGTCGTTCTCGGCTGCGGGGTCGTCACGGTCATCGTGCTGGCTCCTCCTCCGGACACGTCGGGACACCGGAAGCCCGGTACCCCGTAATGCAGCGGGTATGAGCGGGAGTTCGGCCAATGTGCGGCATGTGGTGTGCTGCGGCCTGTGGGGTGGGTTCTGGTCGCGGTGGGACTGAACCCCGCCGTGACGCGAGCGTCGTGACGCGTAGGTCTCGTCGTGGGTCACGATGCTCGTCGCGGGGCGGCGGGACTCCCGGTGCGTGCGCAGCGGCGCGTCCCGGTCCCGCTCGGGCCCGGGACGCGTGGCTGGGATCAGCGGTCGCGGGGCGGCCGGTCAGCCGCTGAGCTGCTTGCGCTCGCCCTGGCCGCCGCTGATCTGGATACGGCGTGGCTTCGCCTGTTCGGCCACCGGGATGCGCAGGGTCAGGACGCCGGCCTCGTACGAGGCGTCGATGCGGTCCGTGTCGAGGGTCTCGCCGAGGAACAGCTGGCGGGTGAAGGTGCCCGTGGGCCGTTCGGCGAGCAGCATCTCCGCACCTTCGGGGGCGGGGTTGCGGCGCTCGGCTCGGACGTTGAGGACGTTGCGCTCGACGTCCAGCTCGATCGTCTCGGGGTCGATGCCGGGCAGGTCGAAGTGGACCAGGAAGTCGTCGCCGGCGCGGTAGGCGTCCATCGGCATGGCGGACGTGCGGGCGGTGTTGCCGAAGACCTGCTGCGCGAGGCGGTCGAAGTCGCGGAACGGGTCCGTGCGCATGAGCATCACGGGTCACTCCTCTCTTCTGGGACTGGGTGCGATGCCCTACGACTTCTTATATAGCTCGCCGGTAGAAACTTGACAAGCCTCGACTCAGGTTCGGGTGACGGCCCGACCTGCGAGTTAGCCTCGATTCGGACCTCGGGGCAGACAGCAGACACGGGGATTACGAGGAGGCACTCATGGCCAAGGTTCCCAGCGCGGTCGTCGCCGCCGGTGGGCTCGTCGGCGGTTACGGCGTCGCCCGCTGGACGAGGAAGCGGCAGCTCGGCGGGGCCGTTCTGGCCGTCGCGGGCACCGCCGCGGCGCAGCAGTGGCGCAAGCAGGCGGGCGGGAAGGCCGCGGGCGCGCTGACCGCCGCGTACGTCGCCGCGTTCGCCGGGTCGCACCCGCTGGCGAAGAAGGTCGGCGCCTGGCCGTCCGTCCTCGGCGTCGCCGGCGCCGTCGCCCTCGCCTCCTGGGCCGTCGCCGACCGCAAGGCCTGAGCAGCCGGCACAGCAGCCGGCACAGCAGCCGGCACAACCGGACGACCGCGGGACCCCGGACGCCCGGATCCAGGCGCCGGGAGCCCGGTTGCCCGGGAGCCCAGTGACCCGGATCCCGGGCGCCTCGATCTCGGGCGCCTGGATCTCGGGCCCCTGGATCTCGGGCCCCTGGTCTCGGACTCCAAGGTCCGGACTCCCGGATCTCGGACTCCAGGCTCCGGACTCCCGGGTCCCGGACTCTACGACCCCACCGTCTCCCCCGCCCGGAACGCCCTCCGATAGGCCTGCGGACTCGTTCCGGCCACCCGGCGGAAGCGTTCCCGGAAAGCCGTCGGGGAGCCGAAACCGGCCTGTGCGGCGATCCGCTCCACCGGGTACGGCGTCGTCTCCAGCAGGTACTGGGCCCGCCGTACCCGCGCCCGGTGCAGCCACTGCAGCGGTGTCGTGCCGGTCTGCTCGCGGAAGCGGCGGTTGAGGGTGCGGGTGCTCATGCCGGCCCGCGCCGCGATCTCGTCCAGCGTCAGATCACGGTTGCAGTGGTCCTCCAGCCAGGCCAGCACGGGCTCCAGGGTCGCTCCGGCGGAGGCCGGGGGCAGGTCGTGGACGATGAACTGCGCCTGTCCGCCCTCCCGTTCGAGCGGCATCACCGACATCCGGGCCGCGTGCGTGGCGACCGCCGAGCCGAAGTCCCTGCGGATCATGTGCAGGCACATGTCCAGTGCCGCGGCCGCGCCCGCCGAGGTGAGGAACTGGCTGTTGTCGACGTACAGGACGTTCGGGTCGACGGTCACCTCCGGGTGGCGCTCGGCCAGGTCCGGGGCCGCGATCCAGTGGGTCGCCGCGCGCAGGCCGTCCAGCAGGCCCGTCGCCGCGAAGAGGAACGCGCCGACGCAGATGGAGGCGATGCGCGTACCGTTCGCCGCCGCCGCGCAGAGGGCTTCCGCGACGCCGGGCGGCAGCGCCCGTGACGGTTCCGCGACCCCCGGCAGGATGATCGTGTCGGCCTCGGCGAGCGTGTCGAGGCCGTAGGGCGCCCGCACCGTGAAGGCGCCCGCGCTCACCTCCTCGCGCACCGAGCACACCCGCACCCGGTACGGCACCCGGCCGTCGGGCAACCGCGCCCAGCCGAAGGTGTCGATGGGGGCGGACAGATCGAACGGGATGACCCCGTCCAGCGCCAGTACGGCCACGGTGTGCATGGCGGGATCGTAGGCCTGCGACGGATCACCGCCGACGGCACCCCTCAGGGGAGCAGCAGCTCACAGCCACTGAAGAACGCCTGGCGAGAATCCGTCGGCCCCTGGCACTCCCGCCACTTCTGCGAGAACCCCCGCCCGCCTACCGTCACCGCCGTGACCAAGTTCCTCCTCGCCGTCCACGTCCTCGCCGCGATCGTCACCGTCGGACCCGTCACCGTCGCCGCGAGCATGTTCCCGCCCACCGCGCGCCGCGCCCTCACCGCCCCCGACGATGCCGGTGCCACCGGCACCCTCCGGCTGCTCTACCGGATCTGCCGGGTGTACGCCGTCGTCGGCGTCGTCGTCCCGGTCTTCGGCTTCGCCACCGCGAGCCGGATGGGCGTGCTAGGCAGCGCCTGGCTGATCGTGTCCATCGCGCTGACGGCCCTCGCCGCCCTCGTCCTCGGGGCGCTGGTGCTGCCGGTCCAGACCGCGTTCGTGGAGGGCGGCGGTACGGTCCGGCAGACCGCGCGGCTCGCGATGTTCACCGGGTTGTTCAACCTGCTGTGGGCCACCGTGACGATCCTGATGATCGTCCGGCCGGGCTCCACGACAGGCGCCTGACGGGGTCGCCGGCCGCTCCGGCAGGCACCACACAAGCACGGCCGCTCCGGCAGGCACCACACAAGCACGGCCGCTCCGACCGGCGCCCGGCGCTTTCGACCTGCTCCGACAGGCGCCTGACGGTCACGGCCGCTCCGTCAGGCGCCCGGCGACCACGAGGTGGTCCGACAGGCGCCTGACGGTTACCGCCTACTTCCGCAGGCGCCCGGCGGTTACGGCCTGCTCGATGCCGGCGGCGGCCCCTGGGTGTTCCCCTGGGCGCCTGTGCCCGCGCTCGTGCCCGTGCCCACGCTCGCGCCCCCGCCCGGCGTCCGGCGGGACGGACGGGCGCTCTTCGTGGCCGCCTTGGCCCGGCTCGCCGCCGCCGTCAGCGGGCGGGCGATGTCCTCCAGGGAACGGCGCTCCGCCGGTACCGCGAGGACCGCCGCGACCAGGCCGGCGACGCACATCAGAGCCGCGCCGATCGAGAAGGCGAGGACCGTGTCACCGACCTTCCCGGTGTCCGTGAGGTGGGCGAACAGCAGCGGGCCGCTGATGCCGCCGGCCGCGGTACCGAGGGCGTAGAAGAAGGCGATGGACATCGCCCGCGTCTCCATCGGGAAGATCTCCGACACCGTCAGATAGGCGCTGGAAGCACCCGCGGAGGCGAAGAACAGCACCGCGCACCAGCAGGCGGTGAGCGTGCCCGCGCTGAGCGAACCCCGGTCGAACAGCCAGGCCGTGCCGAACAGCAACAGGCCGGAGAGCAGGTACGTCGACGAGATCATGACCCGGCGGCCGACCGTGTCGAACAGCTTGCCGAGCAGCAGCGGACCGCAGAAGTTGCCGACCGCGATCACCGCGAAGTAATAGCCGGTGTGGCCGGACGGCACGTCGAAGAACTTGGTCAGGATCGCGCCGAAGCCGAAGGTGATCGCGTTGTACAGGAACGCCTGGCCGATGAAGAGGGAGAAGCCGAGCACGGCGCGCTTGCGGTACTGGCCGAAGACCGTTCGGGCGATCTCCAGGAAACTCACGCTCTTGCGCTGGTGGATCTCCAGCTCGCCCTGCGGCTCGGGGAGCGGTTCGCCCTTCTCCGCCTCGATCTGCCGCTCGATGCCGGAGACGATCTCCTCCGCCTCCCGGTCCCGGCCGTGGATCAGCAACCAGCGTGGGCTTTCGGGGACGTGCCGTCGTACGAGCAGGATGACCAGGGCGAGGACGGTGCCCAGAGCGAAGGTCAGCCGCCAGCCGACGTTCTTCGCGAGCAGGTCGGTGTCGAGCGCGACGATCGACAGCAGCGAACCGCCGACCGCGCCCAGCCAGAAACTGCCGTTGATGATCAGGTCCACCCGGCCGCGGTAGTTCGCCGGGATCAGCTCGTCGATCGCGGAGTTGATCGCCGCGTACTCGCCGCCGATGCCGAAGCCGGTCAGGAAGCGGAACAGGAAGAACCACCAGGCTTCCCAGGACACGGCCGTCAGCGCGGTCGCCGCCAGGTACACCGCCAGGGTGATCATGAAGAGCTTCTTGCGGCCGAAGCGGTCCGTCAGGCGGCCCCAGAACAGGGCGCCGAAGCAGGCGCCGGCCACATACAGCGCGGCCGCGACACCGGTGACCTGCCCGGAGGTGATCGACAGACCGCTGCCGGGCTCGGCCAGCCGGCTCGCGATGTTGCCGACGACCGTGACTTCCAGGCCGTCGAGGATCCACACGGTCCCCAGGCCGATGACGATCGTCCAGTGCCAGCGGGACCAGGGCAGGCGGTCGAGCCGGGCGGGGATACGCGTGGTGATGGTCCGGCCGGTCTCCGGAGACGGTGCCTCGGCTGTGGTCATGGGCTCCCTCCTCGTCGAAGGACGTCCCCTCATGGGCGAGGGGACGGCAAGACGGGTGCCCGTGTCCTGCGGTTTCAGGCCCACCGTGCAGCCGGGTCAGGGGTGACAGGACTCCACGGCTCACGTGACTCACGCCGCTCGCGTGGCTCACGCGCCACCCCCTCACCCACTCACCACCCGCGAGACCGCATAGATCACCAGCCCCGCCAGTGACCCGACCACCGTGCCGTTGATCCGGATGAACTGCAGGTCGCGGCCGATGTGGGCCTCGATCTTGCGCGTCGTGTGCTCGGCGTCCCAGCCCGCCACCGTGTCGGTGATCAGCGAGGTGATCTCCTTGCGGTAGGTCGTCACGACGTGCACCGCCGCGCCCTCCACCCAGCTGTCGACCTTGTCCTGCACCTTCGGCTCGGTCGCCATCCGCGCGCCCAGGGACAGCAGCGCGGCCCGCACCCGTTGCCGCAGCTCGCTGTGCTCGTCGTCCGCGGCCGCCACGATCATGGACCGTACGGCCGTCCACGCGGAGGCGATCAGGTCCTGCACCTCGCCCCGGCCCAGCACCTCGCCCTTGAGCCGCTCCACCCGCGCCCGCGTGTCCGTGTCGGACTGCAGGTCGGAGGCGAAGTCCGTGAGGAACCGGTCCAGCGCCCCGCGCGCCGGATGGGAGGGCATGTCCCGCATCTCGGTGACGAACCGCAGCAGCTCCTTGTAGACCCGCTCGCCGACCTTCTTGTCGACGAACCGCGGGGTCCAGCCGGGCGCGCCCCCCTCCACGGCGACCATCACGTCGTCCCGGTGCAGCACCAGCCAGTCGTGCGCGCGGGCCACCACCAGATCCACCACCCGTTTGTGCCCGCCGTCCGCGACGACCTTCTCCAGCATCTTGCCGATGCCCGGAGCGATCTCCTGCGCGTCCGCGCGCCGCGTGATCGCCTCGCCGACGACCGCCTGCACATCCGAGTCCCGCAGCACCGTCAGCGCGCCCCGCAGCGCGGTCGCCAGCTCGGCCGTCACCCGGTCCGCGTGCTCCGGCTCCGCCAGCCAGGCACCCAGCCGGCTGCCGATGCCGACCGCGCGCAGCCGCTGCCGTACGACGTCCTGGGACAGGAAGTTCTCGCCGACGAACTCGCCCAGCGAGACGCCCAGCTGGTCCTTCTTGGTGGGGATGATCGCGGTGTGCGGGATGGGCAGCCCCAGCGGGTGCCGGAACAGGGCAGTGACCGCGAACCAGTCCGCCAGCGCGCCCACCATGCCTGCCTCGGCGGCCGCGGCCACATAGCGCGCCCACGCCCCGGCGCCCTCGTGCGAGGCCAGCTCGGCCAGGACGTAGACCACCGCCACGAACAGCAGCATCCCGGTCGCCGTGAGCTTCATGCGCCGCACCCCGCGCCGGCGCTCCTCGTCGGCCGGGGTGAAGGCCGTCATGGTCCGGTACGACGCCACGCGCGCCGCGGCAGCAGTACCCGGGCCAGTCGTACCCGGTACTCCCCTCCCCCGTGCTCCCGTTCCCGGTGTTCCCGTCTCGGTAGGTTCCATCAGCTCCACCCGTTCGGTGATCCCGCACACAATTGTCCCTTCCTGACCGACTCCCGGAACGAAACAGGAGTTCCCGGCGTCTGACTGGAAGGGGGTTTTGGGCAGGGCCCTGTCAGACCTCTCCAGTCCATGACGCATCATGGACTCATCGGATCGGAGCCTCGGGCTCCCATCTCCCGAGGAGAACAACAACAGCGTGACCAAGCGTCATGGTTATGCAGTACTGGGCGCGCTCGTCGCACTCGTCATCGCACTGTCCGCCGTCATATACGTCACCGTGGCGGCCGACGACGGCACCCCCGGCACCCTCGCCGACAACCGTCCCCACCACGACTCCGCCGCCGCTCCCGCCTCCACCGGCACCTGGGTCGGTTCCTGGTCCACCGCGCCCGTCGGCGGCGAGCCGGGCACCGAGGCCGCCGGCATGGCGGGCCGCTCCGTCCGCAACGTCGTCCACGCGGGCACCGGCGGTACGAGTGCCCGGATCACGCTGTCCAATCTCTACGGCCAGTCACCGCTGACCATCACGCACGCCTCCCTCGCCCTCTCGGCGGGCGACGGCACGGCCGCCGCCGACGCGACCACGATGCGGCGTCTCACCTTCGACGGCGGCACCGGTGTCGTCATCCCCGCCGGCGGACAGGTCGTCAGCGACGCCGTACGCGTGGTCGTCCCGCGCGACAGTGACGTGCTGGTCACCACCTACTCCCCCACCCCGTCCGGCCCGGTCACCTACCACCCGCGCGCCCGGCAGGTCTCCTACGTCGCCACCGGCGACCGCACCGAGGACTCCACCGGCACGCCGTACGCCCAACAGACCCTGTACTGGCGCTATCTGACGGCCCTGGACGTCCTCAGCAACGAGGCCTACGGCACCGTCGTCGCCTTCGGCGACTCCCTCACCGACGGCGTCACCTCCAGCGTCGGCGCCAACCACCGCTGGCCGGACATCCTCGCCGGGCGGCTGCGCACCGCCCTCGTCGGCGGGCAGCGGCTGCCCCGCTACAGCGTCGTGAACGAGGGCATCAGCGGCAACCAGGTCCTCGCCGACGGCCTCGGACGGCCCGCCGAGAACCAGAGCGGCCTCGGCCGCTTCGGCCGCGACGCGCTCTCCCGCACCAACGTCAAGGTCGTCGTCATCGACCTCGGCATCAACGACATCCTGCGCAACCCCGGGCTCGCCGACCCGGGCCGCATCTCCGACGGTCTGCGCACCCTCGTCCGCCAGGCCCACGCGCGCGGCCTGAAGGTCGTCGGCGCCACCCTGATGCCCTTCGAGGGCCACCGCGGCTGCACCCCGGCCCGCGAGGCGGTGCGGCAGCGGGTCAACGCGCAGATCCGGGCCGGTCGTGTGTACGACGCGGTCGTCGACTTCGACAAGGCCCTGCGCGACCCGTACGACCCCCGCCGCCTGCGCCCCGCGTACGACTCCGGCGACCACCTGCACCCCAGCGACCTGGGCTACGCCAGGATGGCCGGTGTCTTCGACCTGACCACCCTCGCGGGCGCGGGCCAGGCGGAGCTGTAGCGCGGGGGCGAGGAATACTGGCGGGCATGACCCGCTTGATCCTCGCCACCCGCAACGCCGGAAAGATCACCGAACTCAGGGCGATCCTCGCCGCAGCAGGCCTGCCGCACGAGCTGATCGGTGCCGACGCCTACCCCGACGTCCCCGACGTCAAGGAAACCGGCGTCACGTTCGCCGAGAACGCGCTGCTCAAGGCACACGCCCTCGCCCAGGCGACGGGCCTGCCCGCCGTCGCCGACGACTCCGGTCTCTGCGTCGACGTCCTGAACGGCGCCCCGGGCATCTTCTCCGCCCGCTGGGCCGGCCGCCACGGCGACGACAAGGCCAACCTGGACCTGCTCCTCGCCCAGCTCTCCGACATCGCGGAGGAACACCGGGGCGCCCACTTCGCCTGCGCGGCGGCGCTGGCCCTGCCGGACGGCACGGAACGGGTGGTGGAGGGACAGCTGCGGGGCGTCCTGCGGCATGCGCCCGTCGGCACGAACGGCTTCGGCTACGACCCGATCCTCCAGCCGGAGGGCGAGAGCCGGACCTGCGCCGAGCTGAGCCCCGGGGAGAAGAACGCGATCAGCCACCGGGGGAAGGCGTTCCGGGCGCTGGTGCCGGTGGTCCGGGAGCTGCTCGGCTGAACGCCGGCAGCTGAACTGCGGTGCGGCCGGAGGGACTCGAACCCTCACGGGAGTTACCCCACTGGGACCTAAACCCAGCGTGACTGCCAATTCCACCACGGCCGCCTGGTGCTGCCCGGCCATGCTAGCGGCCGGGCAGCGGACTCAGATGCCCAGATCCTTGATGATCTTGGCTACATGGCCGGTGGCCTTCACGTTGTACAGGGCGCGTTCGACCTTGCCCTCCTCGTCCACGACGACCGTGGAGCGGATGACGCCGACGACCGTCTTGCCGTAGAGCTTCTTCTCGCCGAAGGCGCCGTAGGACTCGAGGACCTTCTTGTCCGGGTCGGCGAGCAGCCTGACCTTCAGGGACTCCTTCTCGCGGAACTTGGCGAGCTTCTCCGGCTTGTCCGGGGAGATGCCGATGACGTCGTAGCCGGCACCGGCGAGGACCTCCAGGTTGTCCGTGAAGTCGCAGGCCTGCTTGGTGCAGCCCGGAGTGAGGGCGGCGGGGTAGAAGTAGACGATGGTCCTGCGGCCCTTGTGGTCCGACAGGGAGACCTCGTTGCCGTCGGCGTCGGGGAGGGTGAAGGCGGGGGCCACGTCACCCGGCTGGAGTCGCTCGCTCATCGGGCCAGCGTAACCGGGGGGCCTTGCGGTGCGGCGCGGCGATGAGCTGACAGACTGTTCGGAACAGCATCAGGAGACTTCGGAGGCCGTACGGTGGCGGACACGTCGGACACCAGAACCCCGGCGCAGATCGAGGCGGACATCAGGCGCCGCCGCGAAGTGCTGGCCGAGACGCTCGACGAGATCGGGGTGCGCGTGCATCCCAAGACCATCGTCGGGGACGCGAAGGCCAAGGTGGTCGCGAACATCGATCACACCGTCGGGCGGGCGTATGTGCAGGTCAATCGGGCGGTGACCGAGCTGCGGGCGCGGTTCGTGGACGACGAGGGGGCACCCCGGCTGGAGCGGGTGGTGCCGGTCGCGCTCGTCGTCGTCGGGGTCGTGGGTCTGGTCGCGTTCGGGTCCCGGCGGCGCAAGGACTGAGCCGGGCGGCCACCCGGGCACGTACAGACGCGGTGAAGACAGGTAGGTTCAAGGGTGTGAGCGCCAAGAGAAACGAGCACAGCACCCCCCAGCACGACAAGCTCCCCATCCGGATGCTGCACGACCGCGTTCTGGTCAAGCAGGAGACCGGTGAGGGTGAGCGGCGGTCGGGTGGGGGCATCCTGATTCCCGCCACCGCGGCGGTCGGGCGGCGGTTGGCGTGGGCCGGGGTCGTCGCGGTCGGCCAGAACGTACGGACCGTGGAGCCGGGCGACCGCGTCCTGTTCGACCCGGAGGACCGGGCCGAGGTCGAGGTGCGGGGCGTGGCGTACGTGCTCATGCGGGAGCGTGATCTGCACGCCGTCGCGGCCGACCGCTTCGAGGGGTCGGAGGACTCCACGGGGCTGTATCTCTGATCCAACCTCTGTATCGATGCCGAAGAGGGCCGGTGACCATCGTCACCGGCCCTCTTCCGCGTTGCTTTGCTATGTTCGGAAGGAGCCCGACGAGACGCGCCGTACCGGGCCGAAGGCAAAGACGACGCACCCCCGTCCGCCAGGAAGTCCCGGAGGTGTCTGTCATGGCCTGGGTTCTGCTCGTCGTCGCCGGTCTGCTGGAAGTCGGCTGGTCGATCGGGATGAAGTACAGCGAGGGTTTCACCCGGCTGGTCCCGAGTCTGTTCACCGGTGCCGGCATCGTCGCGAGCATGGTGCTGCTCTCGTACGCCGCGAGGTCCCTGCCCATCGGTACCGCCTACGGCGTCTGGGTGGGCATCGGGGCGGCCGGTGCGGCGGTGCTCGGCATGGTGGTGCTGGGTGAGCCGGTCACCGCCGCCCGGGTGTTCTTCGTGTGTCTGCTGCTGGTCGCCGTGGTGGGGCTGAAGGCGACCAGCGGTCACTGACGTCTCACCGCCGCCGGCCGGCTACTGGGGACCGCCGGCGCCCTGGGTGGTGCCGGTGTCGGTGCCGCCGCCGTCGGCGCCTCCGCCGTCCGGGCCCCCGCCTCCG
Source organism: Streptomyces sp. NPDC045022 (assembly GCF_056432605.1). Classification (NCBI taxonomy): domain Bacteria; kingdom Bacillati; phylum Actinomycetota; class Actinomycetes; order Kitasatosporales; family Streptomycetaceae; genus Streptomyces; species Streptomyces sp. NPDC045022. The sequence goes on along the minus strand of NZ_JBWKIR010000019.1, from coordinate 140,827 downwards.
GTGGCGGTGCCCCCGCCGGTCGTACCGCCGTCCGGGCCCCCGCCTCCGGTGGCGGTGTCCCCACCGGTCGTGGTGCCGTCGCCCGTGGTGGTCCCGCCGCCGGTCGTCGGGCCGCCGTCGGTGGTGGTCCCGCCGCCCGTGGTGGTCCCGCCGTCCGTCGTGGTCCCGCCGTCGGTCGGGGTGCCGCCGTTCGTCGGAGTGGCGGTCGCCCCGCCGCCGTTCTGCCCGCCGTCGGTGGTGCCGCCGTTGTCCTGGCCGCCCGTGCCGGGCTTGGCCGTGCCGGTGGCCGGGGGCTCCTGGATCTGGTCGGCGCCCTGCTGGAGCTGCAGGTCGAAGTCGGCGACCGGCTTGCCGTCCAGCGCCGCGCGCGTGTACTGGGCCCAGATCTGGGTGGGCGGACCACCGCCGTTCATACGGGGCTGGCCGAGGGTCCAGTACAGCGGCTTGTGCTTGGCCGTCACCGGGTCCTGGCCCATGACGGAGATCACCGTGGCCAGGTCGGGGGTGTAGCCGGCGAACCAGGCGGCGGTGTCGCTCTCGGCGGTACCGGTCTTGCCGGCCGCCGGCCGGCCCGCGGCCTGCGCGGCCGTGGCGGTGCCCTGGTCGACGACGCTCCGCAGCACGGACGTGGTGGTGTCGGCGGCCTCCCGGCTGACGGCCTGCTTGACCGGCTCGTGGGGCAGCCTGACGTCGACGCCGTCCTTGATGACCTTCTCGATCATCGTGTACGTGCCGTGCTTGCCGTGGTTGGCGAGCGTCGCGTACGCCTCCGTCATGTCGAGGACGCTGGCGTTCGCGGTGCCGAGGGCCATGGACGGGGACGGGTAGAGGTCCGGGGTGTCGGAGGGGATGCCGAGGTCGACCGCGGTCTGCTTGACCTTGTCGGGCCCGACGTCGGCGGCCATCTGGGCGTACACCGCGTTCACCGACAGGTCGGTGGCCTTGCGCACGGTGATCTCGCCGTACGACTTCTGGTCCTCGTTCTCCGGGGCGTAGGGCGTGCCGCTCCAGCCCTGGACGGGCCGCTGGTTGGTGCCGTCGTAGACGGTGTTCGGGGTGATCGTCCGGCCGTCCTGGGTGGTCGAGCCGTTCTCCACCGCCGACGTGAACACGAACGGCTTGAACGTGGAGCCGACCTGGAAGTCACCACGGGTCGCGCCGTTGGTGTACTGCTTCACGTAGTCGATGCCGCCGTACATCGCGACGACCTTGCCCGTCCTGGGGTCGATGGAGGCGCCGCCGGCCCGGACGTAGTTGTCGGCCTTGCGGTTCTTCTTGTCCAGCTTGGAGATCAGCTGGTCGTCGACCGCCTTGACGAAGGCGTCCTGCCTGTTCTTCTGGATGGTGGTCGTGATGCGGTAGCCGCCCGCCGCGAGCTGGTCGGCGTCGATGATGTTGTTGGTGGTCAGGTAGTGCTTGACCGCCTCTACGAGGTAGCCGCGCTGGCCGGACAGGCCGGTGGAGACCGTCTGCTCCTTCGGCATGGGGAACTTCAGGCCGGCGCGCTTGGACTCGCTGAGCCAGCCCTTGGTGACCATGCCGTCCAGGACGTAGTTCCAGCGGGCGACGGCCGCCTTCTTGTTCTCCGGGTGGGCGACGACGTCGTACTCGCTGGGCGCGTTGACGAGCGCGGCGAGGTAGGCGGCGCGGGCCGGGTCGAGGTCGGTGGCGTCCTTGCCGTAGTAGGCCTGGGCGGCGGCCTGGATGCCGTAGGCGTTGCGGCCGAAGAAGCTGGTGTTGAGGTAGCCCTCGAGGATCTCGTCCTTGGACTTCTGCCGGTCCAGCTTGATCGAGATGAAGAACTCCTTGGCCTTGCGGGTGACCGTCTGCTCCTGGGCCAGGTAGTAGTTCTTCACGTACTGCTGGGTGATCGTGGAGCCGGACTGCTTGCCCTTGCCGGTCGCGGTGTTCCAGCCGGCGCGGAGCATGGCCTTGGGGTCGACGGCCGACTCGGTGTAGAAGTCGCGGTCCTCGGCGGCCAGAACGGCGTGCTGGGCGTCCTTGGAGATCTGGGCGAGGCCCACGCTCTCGCGGTTGATGATGCCGTCGCGGGCCAGCTGGGAGCCGTCGGCGTAGAGGTAGACGTTGCTCTGCTTCATCGCGAGGGCGTTGGCCGACGGGATCTTGACCATCGAGTAGCCGAGGAAGAACAGGCCGATGATCAGGAGTATCCCGATCACGAAGGTGCCGAGCAGCATGCGCCAGGTGGGGAGGAGCCGCCGCCAGCCGGTGCGCTTGGGCCGCTTGGGCTTCCTGCCCTTCCCGCCGCCCGCGGGGGCCGAACCGTCCGAGGCGGAGGCGAGTGCGGTGGTGTCCTGCCGGGTGTTCGCCCCGGAGACCTGCTGGTCCCCACGGTCTCCCTTGCGCCCGGCCCCGGTACGGCCTCCCGCACCGACCGCGCCCACGGCCCCCGCGGAGGCGGCCTGGGCAGCGACGGACCCGGCACCGACAGCACCGGCGGCACGGGCGGCCCCGCTCGCTCCGGCGGCGGCTCCCGCGGCTCCGGCCGCCTGGGCAGCGCGGTTCGGGCCACCCGGACGGGGAACGGTCGTCCGGGGCGTACGGCCGGTGGGGTTCGGCCCCGCCGCCGGGGAGGACGTGGCCCCCTTGCCGGGACCGCCCGGCTCACCTGCGCGGGGCGCGCTGACGCGCCGGAGAACCTGCGTGGTCTCGGGCGCGCCCTTCTCACCGGCACCCTGGTCCGGGCCGCCCGCCTTGCCGGGCTGGGGCCGACCGGGCGCACCGGACTGCGCCGACTGCGCGGAGGCCGACGAGGACGCCTGGGCCTCCGAAGTCCCCCGCGGCGGCGTGATGCGCCGAAGCACCTGGGTGCTCTCGGCCGACTGGGGCTTCCCGGAGGCGGCCGAGGCGCCCGTGACCCGCGACTCGTCCACGCCGGGGCGCTCGGCGGCACCGCCACGACCCTGGGCGCCCTTGGCCCCGCCGGAAGCCGAAGCACCACCGGAGGCCGCGTCTGCGCCGGACGCCGGGCGCCCGCCGCCCGTGGCAGCCCTACCGGTGGCCGAAGCCCCGCCGGAAGCTGCGCCCCCACCCGAAGCGCCACGGGCAACGGCCCCCGTGCCCGAGGCCTTGCCCGAAACCCCGCCCCCGTCCGAGGCCTTGCCCGGAGCCGCCGGCCTGCCCGAAGCCGCGTCTCCACCCGAGGCCTTGCCCGAGGACGCGGGCCTGCCCGAAGTCTTGCCCGACGGTGCGTCCCCGCCCGACGCCTTGCCCGAAGGTGCGGGACCGGCCGAAGCCCCGTCCGCACCCCGGCCCGCGCCGGAAACCGTCGTGGCGGTGTGGTCCGTGCGGGCCTCCTGGGCAGCCTGGCGTGCTCGGGCGATGGACGTCGTCCGGTCCTGGGCCGGGCGGTTCCAGGACTGCGGGCGGTCGTCCGGCCGGGTGGCCCCGGTGTCACCCGCGCGGGTGTTCGCGTCGCCGGCGCCCCGGGGCCGTGCCTGCGGCTCGCCCCCCTCGGCCTTCCCCGTTCCCTCGCCCCCCTCGGCGGCCGTCTCCGCGCGGCCCCCCGGGGTCCCGGGCCCTTGAGCCGGCAGCGGCTTTTCCGGTGCCACGCCTTCGTTCGGCTGCTGCGGCTGCGGCTCGTCGCTCATGTCGTGCACGGACTCCTGTTTCGCGTCGTACGTTCCCGTACGCCTCGTACGCCTTCTGCGCCCCCTGATTGAAGACTCTCGCACCTGGCATTCCGTTCCCGGATTCCGGCACGCTTCCGGCACGGATAATGCGTGGCCGGCCGCCGGGCCTCCGGACTAGGCTCCTGCGCTTCGGTGTCGAGCGGTCCGAGGAGGTCGACTGGCGTGGGCGCGGGACGGTTGTACGCGGCCGTCGCGATAGGGGGATTCAGACGGTACGCGACGTATCGGGCCGCCACTGCGGCAGGGGTGTTCACCAACACGGTGTTCGGGCTGATTCTCGTGTACACCTATCGCGCGCTGTGGGACGAGAAGCCCCACCTGGGCGGCTGGGATCAGCCGCAGGTCGTGACCTACGTGTGGCTGGGGCAGGCGTTCCTGTCGACGCTCGCGATCGGTGGTGGGGGCGTCGAGGGCGAGCTGATGGAACGCATCCGTACGGGGGACGTGGCGATCGACCTGTACCGGCCCGCCGACCTGCAGCTGTGGTGGCTGGCGGCGGACATGGGGCGGGCGTTCTTCCAGCTGCTGGGGCGGGGGCTGGTGCCCTTCGTCTTCGGCGCCCTGTGCTTTCCGGTGTATCTGCCGACCGACGCCGGCACCTGGGTCGCCTTCTTCGTCTCCGTGCTGCTGGCGATGCTCGTCGGGTTCGGGATCCGGTTCCTGCTGGCGCTCAGCGCGTTCTGGTTGCTGGACGGCACGGGTGTGTCGCAGATCTCATGGCTCGCCGGGTATTTCTGCTCGGGCATGCTGCTTCCGCTGAACGTCTTCCCGGGGGTGCTCGGAGAGGTCGTACGGGCCCTGCCGTGGTCCTCGCTGCTGCAGGCGCCGGCGGAGATCCTGCTGGGACACGCGGATCCGCTCGGCACGTATCTGTTCCAGGGGGCGTGGGCGGTGGTGCTGCTGGGCGCCGGGCGGCTGTTGCAGTCGGCGGCGACGCGGCGGGTGGTGGTCCAGGGTGGGTGAGCCCGGGCGGCTGGCGGAGGGCGTGCGCGCGTACCGGATGATCGCCGGGATGTGGATCCGGTCCACGATGGCCTATCGCGCCTCGTTCGTGATGACCACGTTCGGGAACTTCGCGGCGACGTTCTTCGACTTCGTCGCGATCATGCTGATGTTCTCCCGGGTGGACGCCCTCGGCGGCTGGTCGCTGCCGGAGGTGGCCTTCCTGTACGGCCTGTCCGGCACCTCGTTCGGGCTGGCCGACCTGGTGATCGGGTCGATGGAGCGGCTGGGGCGCCGGGTGCGCGACGGGACGCTGGACACCCTGCTGGTGCGTCCGGCGCCGGTGCTGGCGCAGGTGGCGGCCGACCGGTTCGCGCTCCGGCGGCTGGGCCGGGTGACGCAGGGCGCGCTCGTGCTGGGCTGGGCGGTGACCCGGCTCGACGTCGACTGGACGCCGCTGAAGCTGCTGCTGATGCCGGTGATGGTGGTGAGCGGAGGCGGGATCTTCTGCGCGGTCTTCGTGGCCGGGGCGGCCTTCCAGTTCCTGGCGCAGGACGCCTCGGAGGTGCAGAACGCCTTCACCTACGGCGGTACGACGCTGTTGCAGTATCCACCGTCGGTGTTCGCGAAGGAGCTGGTGCGCGGGGTGACCTTCGTGCTGCCGCTGGCCTTCGTCAACTGGCTGCCCGCCACCTATGTGCTGGGGCGGCCGTATCCGCTGGAGCTGCCGCAGTGGACGGCGTTCGCGTCCCCGTTGGTGGCGGTGGGGTGCTGTGCGCTGGCGGGGCTGGCCTGGCGGGCGGGACTTCGTTCGTATCGGAGCACAGGGAGCTAGCAGTGACGGACGGTGAGTTCATCGGGACCGGCGACGGCTTCATCGCGCTGGAGAACGTCGAGAAGGTCTTCGAGGTGCGCAGGAAGGCGGGGTTCCTCAAGCGGGAGCGGCGTGAGGTGCGGGCGGTGGACTCGCTCTCCTTCACCGTGGCGCGCGGTGAGATGGTCGGCTACATCGGGCCGAACGGTGCCGGGAAGTCGACGACGATCAAGATGCTGACCGGGATCCTGACGCCGAGCGCGGGGCTGCTGCGGGTCGCGGGCATCGACCCGTCCCGGGAGCGGAGGCGGCTGGCGCACCGGATCGGGGTGGTGTTCGGGCAGCGGACGACTCTGTGGTGGGACCTGCCGCTGATCGACTCGTACCGGCTGGCGCACCGCATGTACCGCATCCCGGACGTACGTTACCGGGAGAACCTGGACCGTCTGGTGGAACTGCTGGGGCTGGGCGACCTGTTGGACGTTCCGGTGCGGCAGCTGTCGTTGGGACAGCGGATGCGCGGGGACATCGCGGCGGCGCTGCTGCACGATCCGGAGGTGCTGTACCTGGACGAGCCGACGATCGGTCTGGACGTCGTGTCGAAGGCCAAGGTGCGGGGCTTCCTGCGGGAGTTGAACGACGAGCGCGGTACGACCGTGCTGTTGACCACGCACGATCTGCAGGACATCGAGCAGTTGTGTTCGCGGGTGATGGTGATCGACCACGGGCGGCTGATGTACGACGGTCCGCTCGCGGGGCTGCACGAGGCCGGGGAGAGCGAACGGACGCTGGTGGTGGATCTGGAGCGGGAGTTGGCTCCGGTGGAGGTGCCGTCGGCGCGGGTGGTGCGGGTGGAGGGGCCGCGGCAGTGGCTGGCGTTCCCCGCCGGGCAGTCCGCGGCGCCGCTGGTCGCGCATCTGGCGGCCCACTATCCCCTGGTGGACCTGTCGGTGCGGGAGCCGGACATCGAGGCCGTCATCGCCAAGATGTACGCGGAGAAGGCCGTCTCGTAGGCTGCTGTCATGACCGACGACGCAGTCCCGGATCTCCGGGCGTCCGACGCCGACCGTGAACGGGTGGCCGAGGTCCTGCGGGACGCTCTGGCCGAGGGCCGGCTCGACATGGAGGAGTTCGAGGAGCGGCTGGAGGCGGCGTACAAGGCGCGTACGTACGGCGAGCTGACGCCGCTCACCCGCGATCTGCCGGCGGCCGGTGCCGCGGCGGCGGCCACTTCCGTCTCCTTCGCCAAGGCACCGGCGGGGAGCGGCGGTTGGGCGGGCCGGATCGTCGGGGGTGAAGGCTCCTCGACCGGTGGGGTCGCGATCCTGTCGGGGTTCGAACGCAAGGGCCGCTGGACGGTGCCGAAGCGGTTCAACTGCTTCGCCTTCATGGGCGGCGGCGAGATCGACCTGCGGGAGGCGGACTTCGCGGACCGTGAGGTCGAGATCAACTGTGTGGCGATCATGGGCGGGGTCCAGGTCGTCGTACCGCCGGGAGTCGAGGTCGTCGTGCGCGGCATCGGTGTGATGGGCGCCTTCGAGCATCCGCGGGACGACGGCCCGCCCGAGCCGGGCGCCCCCCGGGTGGTCATCGGCGGGTTCGCGTTCTGGGCCGGGGTCGGCGTGGAGCGCAAGGTCACCCGGGCCGAGCGGCAGCGGTTGAGGGAGCAGCGCGGCCAGGAGCGGCTGGAGCGCAGGGAGTCCCGGCACGAGCTGCACCGGGCGCGCCGCGAGGGGCGCGGGCGGCGGCGGGACGCGGAGTACTGACTGTTCCCGGCCGCCGCGCAAGCGTCCTCTACGACGTGCAGACCTTGGTCAGTTCGCCGGCCGCGTCCGTGACCGGGCCGACATCCGGGGTCTCGTCGCCGTTCCTGATCGCCGTCCGGACGTTGTCGACGGCCTTGCGCAGGTCGTCGACCGCCTTGTTGACGTCGGTGTCGTCGGTCTTGTCGCCGATCTTCCCGAGGTTCTTCTCGATGGCGTCCAGGGATGCGTCGGCCTGGGCCGGGTCGTTCGCGGCGTTCTCCACGGCCTGCTGGAGGTCGGTGACGCTGTCGGCGATGGAGTCGGCGGTCTGGACGCAGTCCAGGGCCTTGTTCACGGCGTCGCAGCCGGTGGTGAGGCCGGCGGTGAGTGCGACGGCGGCCACGGCGGCGGCGATGGTGGTGACGCCGCGGCGTCGGCTGGCGGCCATGATGGTGGGTCCCTCCCCTGGTACGGCTGGCAGGGCGCACGGCGATGGGCCGCGCGCCCGTATCCCTAGGACGCCGGGGAGGGGGGTGCGGGTTGCCCGCGTGGACCGGGTGTCTTGGAGGTCCCTTTACTTCCCGAGCGTGGCTTCCAGGGCCGCGCGCTGGAAGGCGGCCAGCTCGGTGCAGCCGGTGACGGCGAGGTCGAGCAGGGCGTTCAGCTCCTCGCGGGCGAAGGGCTCGGCCTCGGCGGTGCCCTGGACCTCGACGAAGCGGCCGTCGCCGGTGCAGACGACGTTCATGTCGGTCTCGGCGCGCACGTCCTCCTCGTAGCACAGGTCGAGCAGGGGCACTTTGCCGACGATGCCGACCGAGACGGCGCTGACGGTTCCGGTCAGCGGCTGCCGGCCGGCTTTGATCAGCTTCCTGCCCTGGGCCCAGGCGACGGCGTCGGCCAGCGCCACATAGGCGCCGGTGATCGCCGCGGTGCGGGTGCCGCCGTCGGCCTGGAGGACGTCGCAGTCGAGGACGATGGTGTTCTCGCCGAGCGCCTTGTAGTCGATGACGGCGCGCAGGGAGCGGCCGATGAGCCGGGAGATCTCGTGGGTGCGGCCGCCGATCTTGCCCCTGACGGACTCGCGGTCGCCGCGGGTGTTGGTGGCGCGGGGCAGCATGGCGTACTCCGCGGTGACCCAGCCCTCTCCGCTGCCCTTGCGCCAGCGCGGGACGCCTTCGGTGACGGAGGCGGTGCAGAAGACCTTGGTGTCGCCGAAGGAGACGAGGACGGAGCCCTCGGCGTGCTTGCTCCATCCGCGTTCGATGGTGACCGGGCGGAGCTGTTCGGGGGTACGGCCGTCGATGCGAGACATGGCGACGAGCCTATCCGGAGTGATGGAAGGGGCTCCTCCCGTGGGGGGAAGAGCCCCTTACAGGTGAACCACGACGGCCACGGCAAGGTGGCCGGACCGGTTCACATCATGTCTTCGATCTCCGCGGCGATCGGGTCCGCGTCGGTGCCGATGACGACCTGGATGGCGGTTCCCATCTTGACGACGCCGTGGGCGCCGGCGGCCTTCAGGGCGGCGTCGTCGACCAGCGAGGGGTCGGAGACCTCGGTGCGCAGCCGGGTGATGCAGCCCTCGATCTCCTCGATGTTGTCGATGCCGCCGAGCCCGGCGACGATCTTCTCAGCCTTGCTGGCCATGTTGCTTCTCCCTGATCCGAAACCGCTTTGTCGCAGTAACCCACAGTTGGCCCACGTTCGCGAGCGGTCATGCCGGACGTGCCGGATGATGACGATCACGACAGCGGAACCGTCCGCCAACTGGTCTACACCACCGTGCGGACGGTCGCCAAACCGCGTCCGAGTCGAGTCGCCGGAGGACGCCCATGAGCGCCGAGAGCGCAGGGAGCACCGAGCACCCGGCCAGTCCGGCCCGGGAGCGCTGGAACCGGTGGTTCCAGGGCCTGCAGAAGATGGGCCGCAGCCTCCAGCTGCCCATCGCGGTGCTCCCGGCCGCGGGCATTCTGAACCGGCTGGGACAGCCGGACGTCTTCGGGGACGAGGGCCTGGGCTGGACCGACGTCTCGAAGGTGATGAAGGGCGCGGGGGGCGCGCTGCTCGACGGGTCCCTCGGTCTGCCCCTGCTGTTCTGCGTGGGCGTCGCGATCGGCATGGCGAAGAAGGCGGACGGCTCCACGGCGCTCGCGGCGGTGGCCGGGTTCCTCGTCTACTACGGCGTCCTGCACCAGTTCCCCCAGCAGTGCCCGGGCGGCTCGAAGACGGTCCCGGACATCGGCTGCCAGATCAGCGTCGGCGCGGGTGTCGGCGCGGTGACACCGTTCACCTTCCAGAATCCCGGGGTGTTCGGCGGCATCGTCATGGGCCTGCTGGCGGCCTTCCTCTGGGTCCGCTTCCACCGCACGAGACTGGTGGACTGGCTGGGCTTCTTCAACGGGCGCCGGCTCGTCCCCATCATCATGGCGTTCGTCGCCATCGTCTTCGCCGCCGTCTGTCTGTGGATCTGGCCGCCGATCGGCGCCGCCCTGGAGAGCTTCAGCCACTGGCTGCGGGACGCGGGCTCCTGGGGTGCCGGCATCTTCGGCGTCGCCAACCGGGCGCTGCTCGTCATCGGCCTGCACCAGTTCCTGAACGTGCCCATCTGGTTCCAGTTCGGCACCTACACACCACCGGGCGGCAAGCCCGTGCACGGCGACATCAACATGTTCCTCGCGGGCGACCCGAACGCCGGTCAGTTCACCTCGGGTTTCTTCCCGATCATGATGTTCGCGCTTCCGGCCGCCGCACTGGCGATCACGCACTGCGCGCGGCCGGAGCGCCGCAAGGAGATCGGCGGCCTGATGCTCTCGGTGGCACTGACCTCGTTCGTGACCGGCATCACCGAGCCGCTGGAGTACTCGTTCCTGTTCATCGCACCCGGGCTGTACGCCTTCCACGCGGTGTTCACCGGTGTGTCGATGGCGGTGACCTGGGCGCTCGGGGTGCATGACGGCTTCAGCTTCTCGGCCGGCCTGATCGACTACGTCATCAACTGGAACCTGGCGACGAAACCGTGGGCGATGATCCCGATCGGCCTGTGCTTCGCGGCCGTGTACTACGCGGTCTTCCGGTTCGCGATCACCAGGTTCGACCTGAGGACACCGGGGCGGGAGCCGGCGGAGGACGTCGAGGACGTCACAAAGACCTGACACGGCAAGGGAGTCGGGCCCTCGGACCGCCGGTCCGGGGGCCTTCGCCGTGCCTGCGCAGCGGCCCTTCGGCAGGCACGGCGCGTAGTGCCGCGGTAGCGGATCTGGCAGTTCCTCATACGGCCTTCATCGTGCTACAACAGGTCTACACCACTGAGTGGTGTAGACCAGAGACGCTGCCGTCCCCTTCCATGGTTCCCCGGGCGGCGCCTTGCCCAATGGAGGAAGTTGTGACCACGGCCAGCGCCGCTCCCGCGGCCGACCAGAAGAAGAAGGGCGCCGGCGCGATGGCTGTGCTGCAGCGTATCGGCCGCAGCCTGATGCTGCCGGTGGCCGTGCTGCCCGCCGCCGCCCTCCTGGTGCGCCTCGGCAACACCGACATGCTGGGACGTCCCTCCTTCCCGGCGTTCCTGACGAAGATCGCGTCCTTCATGGCGGCCGGCGGCAACGCGATCCTCGACAACATGGCGCTGCTGTTCGCCGTGGGCATCGCGATCGGTTTCGCGAAGAAGTCGGACGGCTCGACGGCCCTCGCGGCGGTCACCGGCTACCTGGTCTTCAAGAACGTCCTCGCCACGTTCACCGACAAGAACCTGCCGAAGGTGGCGACCGCCGTCGACGGCAAGGTCGTCATGCAGAACGCCCCGGTGGACGCCAAGGTCCTCGGCGGTGTGGTGATGGGCCTCGTGGTGGCCCTGCTCTACCAGCGCTTCTACCGCACCAAGCTGCCCGACTGGGCGGGCTTCTTCGGCGGCCGTCGTCTCGTCCCGATCCTGTCGGCCTTCGCCGGCCTCCTCATAGGCATCGTCTTCGGCTACATCTGGCCGGTCCTCGGCACCGGCCTGCACAACTTCGGCGAGTGGCTGGTCAAGTCGGGCGCGGTGGGCGCGGGCATCTTCGGTGTCGCCAACCGTGCGCTGATCCCGATCGGCATGCACCACCTGCTGAACTCGTTCCCGTGGTTCCAGGCGGGCGAATACCACGGCAAGAGCGGTGACATCGGGCGCTTCCTGGCCGGTGACCCGCACGCGGGCCAGTTCATGACCGGCTTCTTCCCGATCATGATGTTCGCCCTGCCGGCCGCCTGTCTGGCCATCGTGCACTGCGCCCGGCCCGAGCGCCGCAAGGTCGTCGGCGGCATGATGTTCTCGCTGGCCCTGACGTCCTTCGTCACCGGCGTCACCGAGCCCATCGAGTTCACCTTCATGTTCATCGCGCCGGTCCTGTACGCCATCCACGCGGTCCTCACCGGTGTCTCGCTGGCGCTGACCTGGGCGCTGGGCATGAAGGACGGCTTCGGGTTCTCGGCGGGCGCGGTCGACTTCGGGCTGAACCTGGGCATCGCGTCGAACCCGTGGGGCCTGGTCCTGGTCGGCCTGTGCTTCGCGGCCGTCTACTACGTGATCTTCCGCTTCGCGATCACCAGGTTCGATCTGCCCACGCCGGGCCGCGAGTCCGACGAGGAACTCGCGGAACTGCGGAAGGCCGAGGCGAAGTAGTCCGGCCCCGGACGCTTCGAAGGGCCCCGGAACCGAGGAGGTTCCGGGGCCCTTCGCGTGCGCGGCACCTCGGGCCGGGCCGAAGGCCTCAGAGCTCGTAGGTCTGTCGCGGCGCCGCCAGTTCCACCGGTCCGGTGAACACCTCGCGGGCGTCACGGGCGTTGACCTGCGGGTCGGTCCACGGCGGGATGTGGGTGAGGACCAGGCGGCGGACACCCGCGCGGGCCGCCGTCTCGCCCGCCTCACGGCCGTTGAGGTGCAGGTCGGGGATGCTCTCCTTGCCGTGCGTGAAGGCGGCCTCGCACAGGAACAGGTCGGTGTCCCGGGCCAGCTCGTCCAGCGTCTCGGTGACGCCCGTGTCGCCGGAGTAGGTGAGGGACTTCCCGCCGTGCTCGATCCGGATGCCGTACGCCTCCACGGGGTGGCGGACCCGCTCGGTGTGCACCGTGAACGGGCCGAGCTCGAACGTCGACGGCTTCACCGTGTGGAAGTCGAAGACCTCGCTCATGGAAGAGGCCGAGGGGGTGTCCGCGTACGCGGTGGTCAGCCGGTGCTCCGTGCCCTCGGGTCCGTAGACGGGGATCGGATCGCAGCGGCCGCCGTCGTGCCGGTAATAACGCGCGACGAAGTACGCGCACATGTCGATGCAGTGATCGGCGTGCAGATGGCTGAGGAAGATCGCGTCGAGGTCGTAGAGACCGCAGTGGCGCTGCAGCTCGCCGAGGGCGCCGTTGCCCATGTCGAGAAGCAGCCGGAAGCCGTCGGCCTCGACGAGGTAGCTCGAGCAGGCCGATTCCGCGGACGGGAACGACCCCGAGCAGCCGACGACGGTGAGCTTCATGAAGCAGAAACCTCCGTTGGCGGGAAACCGGTGGGCGGGAACAGGAGCCTGAAGGATGCGGGCTGACAGGGGTCGTGCGGTGCGTCGAGCGTAAGGCGCGAAAGCGCGGGTCGCTCCTCCGCCAGGGGCCGTTGTGGGCGAACTCACCTGTGCTGTCACCGGTTCGGCTGGAACCGGGACGTACCAGGGGTGACGGCGCCGCCTGTTCGAGCGAAGCCGGGAAATCACGGGACCGAGGGCGCGCGAGGTGGAGCGCGCGCCGGTAACGTCGTCGTATGGACACGTCCTGGTGGCTGGCGCTCGCGGCGGTGGTACTGCTCGCGCTGGTCGCCACGCTCGTCGACGGCTGGGGGCGCGGCCGCCGGCCCGGCGGGCGGCGGCTGCGGCCGCCGGGCCGCGCGGGCACGCGGGCCGCGCACGCCGCGCGGCCGGCCCCGGGGGACATCTGGTGGGCGAACGTCCCCTACGAGGACCGGCCCGAGGTGAAGGACCGGCCCTGTCTGGTGCTCGCCGTGCGCGGCGACCGGGCCACGGTCGCGAAGATCACCAGCAAGTACCACGACGAACGCGCCGGGGTCATCCCGCTGCCGCCCGGCGCGGTCGGCGACGCCGGCGGCCGCCCCAGCTTCCTGCAGACCGACGAGCTGCGCCAGGTCCCGGTGGGCGCCTTCCGGCGCCGGGTGGGCGTGGTCGACCCGGTCCTGTGGGACCAGGTACGGCACCTCGCCGGTTGACGGACCCGTATCAGACCCGTGGTCAACGGACCCGTACGGTGACCGTCCACTCCTGGACGCCCTTGCAGGAGACCTGCCCGGGAGCGGTGGGCTCGGCGCACAGGGGGCGGGAGGAGACCAGCTTCACGGTTCCGGCGGCCACCGCCTGGTAGGCGGCCGTGGCGTCGCCCGGCAGGATGACGAAGCCCGCGTTGGTGGCCTTCAGCCCGGCGCCGCTCGCGGTGACCGGCTTCCACGGGCGGGCCCTGGTGCCGTCCAGGGTGAGCCGGACCTCGCCGCCCTCGGTCACGCAGAGGGTACGGCCGTTGTCGGCGGCCGTCAGCTCCAGCCGGGTCTCGCACGCACCGGCGGTCGGGTTCGGCGAGCGGGTGGCGGGGGCCGGTGACACCTTGCCGTTGCTGCCGGTGTCCCCGCCGCCTTGGGAGCCGCAGCCCGCGAGGAGCAGCGTCGTGGCCGCGAGTGCGGTGAGGGTCGTACGGCGCATGGGGTCCGCCTTTCTGCCGTCCGTCTGACGTGGCCGGCCGACCGGCCGCCTGGTGCAGATGTGACGTACCACCGGTGTGAACGGATCCACACCTTCGCAGGTGGAAGGAGAAGCAGACGCTCGCCTCATGGGATCGGCCCCCTCAGAGGAGGGGGCCGGTACGTGCTCGGTCCGGGCTATGCCCAGAGCTGTCCCTGCAGCGTCTCGATGGCCTCCTCGGTGGTGGCCGCCGTGTAGACGCCGGTGGACAGGTACTTCCAGCCGCCGTCGGCCACGATGAAGACGATGTCGGCGCTCTCCCCCGCCTTGACCGCCTTCCTGCCGACGCCGATCGCCGCGTGCAGGGCGGCGCCGGTGGAGACGCCCGCGAAGATGCCCTCCTGCTGGAGGAGTTCACGGGTGCGGGTGACCGCGTCGGCCGAGCCGACGGAGAAACGGGTGGTGAGGACGGAGGCGTCGTACAGCTCGGGGACGAAGCCCTCGTCGAGGTTGCGCAGGCCGTAGACCAGGTCGTCGTAGCGCGGTTCGGCGGCGACGATCCGGATGTCCGGCCGGTGCTCGCGCAGGTAGCGGCCGACGCCCATGAGCGTGCCGGTCGTGCCGAGGCCCGCGACGAAGTGGGTGATGGAGGGCAGGTCGGCGAGGATCTCCGGGCCGGTCGTGGCGTAGTGGGCGCCCGCGTTGTCCGGGTTGCCGTACTGGTACAGCATCACCCAGTCGGGATGCTCGGCGGACAGCTCCTTGGCCACCCGCACGGCGGTGTTGGAGCCGCCCGCGGCCGGGGAGGAGATGATCTCGGCGCCCCACATGCCGAGCAGGTCCCGGCGCTCCTGCGAGGTGTTCTCCGGCATCACGCACACGATGCGGTAGCCCTTGAGCTTGGCCGCCATGGCGAGGGAGATGCCGGTGTTGCCGGAGGTGGGCTCCAGGATCGTGCAGCCCGGGGTGAGCCGGCCGTCCTTCTCCGCCTGCTCGATCATGTGCAGGGCGGGACGGTCCTTGACCGAGCCGGTGGGGTTGCGGTCCTCCAGCTTCGCCCAGATCCGGACGTCGGCGGACGGCGACAGCCGCGGCAGGCGCACCAGAGGGGTGTTGCCCACCGCGGCCAGCGGGGAGTCGTAGCGCATCGCTGCTCAGCGGCCGATCAGGCCATGCCGCCGGCGACGGCCGGCAGGATGGTCACGCTGTCGCCGTCGGACAGCTTGGTGTTGATGCCGTCCAGGAAGCGGACGTCCTCGTCGTTCAGGTAGACGTTGACGAAGCGGCGCAGCTGGTCGCCGTCCACGATGCGGGCCTGGATGCCCGCGTGCCGGGTCTCGAGGTCGGCGAACAGCTCGGCGAGGGTGTCCCCGGCGCCATCGACCGCCTTCTGGCCGTCGGTGTAGGTGCGAAGGATGGTGGGGATGCGGACCTCGATGGCCATGGTTGCGGGCTCCTGTCGGAAGGGTTCGTCGATTCGGTGTGCGTGCCTGGGTCCCCCCGGGCTTCGGGCACTGGGGGAGCGCCGCGGGCAGCGGCCGTACGGCGGCGGGGAACGTCAACAGATGGCGCTGTTCAGCCTGCACAGATCGACGTGCAGCCGCGCCACGAGCAGGATGCCCGGCGCCTTCTCGCTCACGTCGTTGAGAACCATGGGCTCATCGTATCGATTCCCGGACCGGGTCCCGGAGTGTGATCCCACATGACGGACGGATTTCGACCAAGCCTTGAGATCAGTACGCCTCCACGACCTTGACCTCCTCCTCCGTGACCTCCCCGTCCAGGATTCGGTAGGAGCGGAACTGGAAGTCACCGAGGCCGTCGGTGTCCGCGGTGGAGACCAGGACGTAGTGGGCGCCGGGCTCGTTGGCGTAGCCGATGTCGGTCCGGGAGGGATAGGCCTCGGTCGCGGTGTGGGAGTGGTAGATGACCACCGGCTCCTCGTCGCGGTCGTCCATCTCCCGGTAGAGCTTGAGCAGGTCCTGCGAGTCGAACTCGTAGAAGGTGGGCGACCGGGCCGCGTTGAGCATCGGGATGAAGCGCTCGGGGCGGCCGGCCCCCTCCGGGCCGGCGACCACGCCGCACGCCTCGTCGGGGTGGTCCTCGCGCGCGTGGGCGACGATCTGGTCGTACAGGGCCTGGGTGATGGTCAGCATGGGGGTCAGGATAAGCAAAGGGGCCGTCCCGTACCGAGCTGTGGTACGGGACGGCCCACATGGCGGACGTCCTGAGCGGCGGCCGACGGGAGAACCACGAGTGCTTCCGGCGGCCGGACGTCCTTTTCCGGGGGTCAGCGCTTGCGGAAGGCCGCGGCCTCGGGGTTGCGGCGCTTGAGCACCCAGTAGGCGACGGCGAGGATCGCGCCCCACAGCGGGGCGCAGTACAGCGAGACGCGGGCGTCCTTGTCGATGCCCATCATCACGATCACCATGAGGATGAACAAGAGCGCGAACACGCTGGTGTACGGCGCACCCGGCGCCCGGAACTCGCTGCGCGGCAGCTCGCCCCGGTCGGCCTTCGCCCGGTAGCGGATCTGGCAGACCAGGATGACGATCCAGGCCCACATGCCGGAGATGGTCGCGAAGGACACCACGTAGTCGAACGCCTTGCCCGGCCACTGGTAGTTGATCCAGACGCCGACCAGCATCAGCGCGGCGGAGAACGTCGTGCCGGCGAGCGGGGTACCGCTGCGGGTCAGCTGGGTGAAGAACTTCGGGCCCTGGCTGTTGAGCGCGAGGTCGCGCAGCATGCGGCCGGTGGAGTACATGCCGGAGTTGCAGGAGGACAGCGCGGCCGTGAGGACGACGAAGTTGACGATGCCGGCGCCCGCGGCCAGGCCCATCTTCTGGAACGCGGCCACGAAGGGGCTCACGCCCGGGTGGAACTGGGTCCACGGCACGACCGACAGGATCATGATCAGCGCGCCGACGTAGAAGACGGCGATGCGCCACGGCACGGTGTTGATCGCCTTGGGCAGCACGGTCTTGGGGTCCTTGGACTCGCCCGCGGTCACACCGACCAGCTCGACGGCGAGGAAGGCGAACATCACCATCTGCAGGGTCATCAGCGTGCTGCCGACGCCGTGCGGGAAGAAGCCGCCGTCGCTCCACAGGTGGCTCACGGAGGCGGTGTCGCCGGCGTCGGAGAAACCGATCGTCAGGATGCCGGCGCAGATCAGGATCATGCCGATGATCGCGGTGACCTTGACCATGGAGAACCAGAACTCCAGCTCACCGAAGAGCTTCACGGAGATCAGGTTGGCGCCGTAGAGCACGACCGTGAAGATCAGCGCCGAGACCCATTGCGGGATGTCGAACCAGTACGTCATGTAGGCGGCCGCGGCGGTGACCTCGGTGATGCCCGTGACCACCCAGAACAGCCAGTACGTCCATCCGGTCACGAATCCCGCGAACGGGCCGATGAACTCGCGCGCGTACTCCGAGAACGAACCCGACACCGGGCGGTACATCAGCAGTTCGCCGAGCGCCCGCATGATGAAGAAGATCACGAGGCCCGCGATGGCGTACGCCAGGATCAGGCTGGGACCGGCCTTGGAAATGCCCTTGCCCGCACCGAGGAACAGGCCGGTGCCGATGGCACCGCCGATGGCGATCATCTGGATCTGCCGGGCTCCGAGCCCGCGCTGATACCCCTCGCCGCCCTCGCTGTCCTCGGCCCGCACGGCCTCGTTGCCGTCGCGATGCTGGTCGACCTGCGCTGAGGTCATGTGTGGTGCGCCTTTCTCCATGCCGAACCGGGCCTTTCGTCGGCCTCGGATCGGGTTTCGATCCCCCCGGATTGATGGAGCTGGGCGGCTTTCGCAAGCCCGCCCGTGCCTGGCCGACGGTCGCCGGCTCGGTGGCGCACCCGGCCGAACATGGGTGGTGTTGGCCGGGCGGTCGTGAAGATTTATCACGGCCGCAATACTGATCACAGAGGCGCGCTGTGACGCATCGCACAGGTAAAAGTGGACAAAGAGCGCTCGAATGCGTCAAAACAGGCCGCAACGGTGACGGGATCGTTATCCGGATTTGAGCGTCCGCTGAGCGAACACAAAATCGTCACCTTCAGGGCATAAGTGTGGTGACGAGGGTCTCCTGGAGGCCGCCCAGCCACAGATAGGCCATCACCATCGGCTTGCGCGGGTCCTCGTCCGGGAGCCGGTAGAGCAGATCCGTGTCGTCCTCGTCGGTGATCTCCAGCCGGGCCCCGATCGCGAGCCGCAGGTCGTTGAGGGCACCGAGCCACTTGCGCGACTCCTCGGGGGACAGCTTGAGCACCGCCCCGCCCTCGTCCACCGGGGCGAGCGCGTCCAGGGTGCGGATCACCGCGAGCGCGCTCTCCCGCTTTCCGGCCCTGAGGTCGTTCTCGGTGTAGCGGCGGAACTCCGAGGAGTGCGCCCGCCGCTCCTCGGCCTCGGCCGGCGAGTCCGGCGCCTTCTCCGGGTCGCTGTAGGCGTCCGGGAAGAGCCGGCGCAGGACAGGATCGGCGGGCGGCTCGCTCGGGCCCTCGGCGAACAGCTCCGCGAGCGGATCGCCGGAGGCGTCGGCACCGGGGCCGGGACCGACGAGCTCCAGGAGCTGCACGGCCAGCGACCGGATGATGGAGATCTCGACGTCGTCGAGCGCGACGGCCGCGCCGCCGCCGGGGAGCGGTTCGAAAAGTCCGGGCATCTAAGTGGGTTCGCTACTTCCGGTCCTGCTGCAGGGTGGCCCACAGACCGTAGCCGTGCATCGCCTGCACATCGCGTTCCATCTCCTCGCGTGTGCCGCTGGAGACGACCGCCCGGCCCTTGTGGTGGACGTCGAGCATGAGCTTGGTGGCCTTGTCCTTGGGGTAGCCGAAGTACGTCTGGAAGACGTACGTCACATAACTCATGAGGTTGACCGGGTCGTTGTGGACGATGGTGACCCAGGGGACGTCGGGCTCGGGTACGGCGAAGACCTCCTCCGCCGACTCGGTGCGTTCGATCTCTACGGGCGCGGGTGACGTCACACAGCCCATGCTGCCACGGCGAGGAAAAATCGTCACACTGACGAAATGGGGGTAGCATCTATCGCCATGAACACAGCGGACCTTGGGCTGCCGGTGGACGTTCCCTCGACGGCGCTCTTCACGGACCAGTACGAGCTGACCATGTTGCAGGCCGCCCTGAAGGCCGGTACGGCCGAACGGCGGAGTGTGTTCGAGGTCTTCACCCGGCGGCTGCCGGACGGGCGCCGCTACGGCGTGGTGGCCGGCACCGGACGCGTCCTGGACGCGGTGGAGAACTTCCGCTTCGACGCGGGCGTCCTCGCCTTCCTGCGCGAGCGGAAGATCGTCGACGAGCGGACCCTGGAATGGCTCGCCGACTACCGCTTCAGCGGCGACGTGTGGGGTTACCCCGAGGGCGAGGTGTACTTCCCGGGCTCGCCGATCATGCGGGTCGAGGGCACCTTCGCCGAGTGCGTGCTGCTGGAGACCGTGATCCTGTCCATCCTCAACCACGACTCCGCGATCGCGTCCGCCGCCTCCCGCATGGCCTCCGCCGCCAGTGGCCGCCCGCTGATCGAGATGGGCGCGCGCCGCACCCACGAGCTGGCCGCCGTGGCCGCCTCCCGGGCCGCGTACATCGGCGGCTTCGCCACCACCTCCGACCTGGCGGCCGGCTTCCGCTACGGCATTCCGACCGTCGGCACCTCCGCCCACGCCTTCACCCTGCTCCACGACCGCGAGCGGGACGCCTTCCAGGCCCAGGTGGACACCCTCGGCCGGGGCACGACTCTCCTCGTCGACACCTACGACGTCACCGAAGCCGTCCGTACGGCGGTGGAGGTGGCCGGACCCGAGCTGGGTGCGGTCCGCATCGACTCCGGCGACCTGCTGCTGGTGGCCCACCGCGTCCGCCATCAGCTGGACGAGCTGGGCGCGACGAACACCAAGATCGTCGTGACCTCGGACCTGGACGAGTACGCCATCGCCTCGCTGGCCGCCGCGCCCGTGGACGCGTACGGCGTCGGCACCCAGCTGGTGACCGGCTCCGGGCATCCCACCGCCTCCATGGTCTACAAGCTGGTCGCCCGCGCCGAGACCACCGACCCCAAGGCGCCGCTGGTGCCGGTCGCGAAGAAGTCCACCGGCGGCAAGACCTCCATCGGGGGCCGCAAGTGGGCGGCTCGCCGGCTGGACGAGGAGGGGATCGTGGCGGCCGAGGTCGTCGGCACCGGTCCGGTCCCGGCCGAGCTGGCCGACCGGCAGCTGCTGGTGCAGCTGGTCAAGGAGGGCGGGGTGGTCGCCCGGGAGCCGCTGGACGTGCCGCGGGACCGCCACATCGCCGCCCGCGAAAGCCTGCCCATGTCCGCGACCCAGCTGTCCCGAGGGGAACCCGTCATTCCGACGGAGTACGTCCACGGGCGCTCGGGTAGCTAGAGCGGGAACGCCGTCCGCCCCCTCGAACGCCCCCTCCCGCCCGGGGCCGGAAGTCTCTAGGCTCAGTTACTTCACTCTCAGTCGAAGGACACCCACCATGCGCCGCGCCTTGATCGTCGTAGACGTGCAGAACGACTTCTGCGAGGGGGGCAGCCTCGCCGTGGCCGGTGGTGCCGATGTGGCCGCCGCCGTCACCGAGCTGATCGGCCAGGCGGCGGGCACCGGATACCGGCATGTGGTGGCCACCCGCGACCACCACATCGCGCCGGGCGGCCACTTCGCGGACAACCCCGACTACGTCCGCTCCTGGCCCGCGCACTGTGTCGCGGGCACGGAGGGCGTGGGCTTCCACCCGAACTTCGCCCCGGCCGTCGCCTCCGGCGCCGTCGACGCGGTGTTCGACAAGGGGGCCTACGCGGCGGCCTACAGCGGCTTCGAGGGCAGCGACGAGAACGACGTCCCCCTGGCCGACTGGCTCCGCGCCCGCCACATCGACGAGGTCGACGTGGTCGGCATCGCCACGGACCACTGCGTACGGGCCACGGCCCTGGACGCGGTCCGTGCGGGTTTCCGCACCCAGGTGCTCCTGGACCTGACCGCGGGTGTCGCCCCGGAGACGACGGAGCGGGCGCTGGAGGAGCTGCGCAGGGCGGGCGTGGAGCTGACGGGCAAGCCGGTGGTCAGCGGCTAGTGCCGCGGCAGGCAACGGTTGCGCGACGGGGCGGATGTTGCCCGTCGCGGCACTGGTCCGGCCGGTTCACCGCGCCACCGCCGGCGTGCGCAGAAGCGCCCGGATCGGACGCCACAGCTCGTTGACGATGACACCGTTGTCGGGGGCGGTGCGCCATATCAGGCCATCAGGGTGGTGCAGCACCGCCGTGACCTCGTCGGGTGTCGGAGGCGCGGCGTTGCCCCGCAGGTAGATCGCGCGCAGGCCCAGGTTGCGCAGCCTGGTCAGGGCTCGGGCGCGGTTGTGGGCGTGCACCAGGACCCGCACCGCGCCGGGGCCCCCGGCGGGGCTGGGGCTCGGCAGGTTCAGCGCCACCACCACCGTGCCGTTCGGTAGCTTGCAGAAGCCTCCTGCGGCCATGCGGTCACATCCCCGTTCCGGTCGGTGTCAATAAGCGGTTCACAGGACGCACCTAAACACGATCGGCGGCAACCCGCCAAGGGGTTGCCGCCGATACGTCTGTGACCTGCGGTGATGCGAACTACTTCACCGCGGGACCGACCTTGAGCGAGATCGTCGAGCCGTCCTTGGCCTCCTTGACGATCGTGATCTTGGTGTTGGTGTCAGTGACCTTGACGCCCCCGGTGGGGTTCGACGGGTCGTAGTAGGTGCCGGCGTGGTCGTTGAACGTCGAGACGCCCTTGGACGCCTTGATCTTCAGCGCGACGTCGGCCTTGTGCAGGGTGATGCCGTCCGTGCCGTAGAGGCTGAACGGGGAGTCGTAGGCCTGGATGCGGTTGCGCAGCAGCGTGCCGTCCGCCCACTTCATCGCCTTCGGGTGCGAGTCGATCGGCAGGATCAGACCGGTGCCCGGGTGGCCGTTGGTGGCGTTCGTGTTGTCGTCCGCCTGGGAGGTGTCCCACTTCCAGATCAGCAGGCCGTTCTGGTACGGGTAGTGCTCCACCCAGTCCGGGCGCGACGCGAAGCCGAAGTTGTACGGGCCGACCTTGAGGGTCTTGTCGTAGGACACGTACTGCCGGTTCTCGGCGATGTAGTACTGCTTGTAGTCCTTGGTGAAGGACGCGCCGATGCGGGAGAAGCCGGCCGCGGTCCAACCGGCGTCCGCGGTCTCGGCGTTGTCCGAGAAGAGCGGGGTGCCGTCGGCGGTCACGGTGATCTGGTCGGCCGTGAAGCCGTTCTCCGCGACACCGCCGTCGGTGGCGTAGCGGAAGCGCAGGTCAATCTTCTTGCCCGCGTAGGCGTCGAGGGGGAACGACAGCTTCTTGTGCGTCTGCGAGAAGCCGCTCAGCGCCGGCTTGCCGCTGGCGTCACGCGGGAGGGCCTGGCCGTCCGCCGTGCCGTCCAGGGCGGTCCAGTTGGCGCCGCCGTCGGTCGACACCTCGGTGTAGACGTAGTCGAAGCCCTCCTCGGTGGCCCACCAGCCGTCCAGGCCGAGGCTCGCCGAGGACTTGCCGGTCAGGTCCACGGAACGGGTCAGCGTGTTCTTGAGGTCGTTGCCGCTGCCGCTCCACCACTGGGTCGACCCCTCGGCCGGCTGGGTGATCGTGGTGGTGACCGCCTTGTCCGGCAGGTTGACCACGAGGGCCTGCTTGTCCCAGGTGTTGTACTCAGCCACGCCCAGCCTGTGCGTGGACTGCTTGCCGGCCTTGGCGGTGTCGTAGTTCAGCCAGCCCAGCTGGAGCTTGTCCCAGGCGTTCATGTCGCCCGGCAGGTCACCGATGGACTCCTTGCCGGTGCCCAGCCAGGAACCGGAGGACATCAGGGTCCAGAAACCGGTGGAGTTGTCGCCGCCGGCGGTGTCGTACTCGTCCGGCAGACCGAGGTCGTGGCCGTACTCGTGGGCGAAGACGCCGAGGCCGCCGTTCTCCGGCTGGATGGTGTAGTCGCCGACCCAGATGCCGGTGTTGCCGACCTGCGCGCCGCCGAGCTTGTTGCTGTCGGGGCCGGTGGCACCGGCGTCGGTGCCGAAGGCGTACCAGCGGTGGGCCCAGATCGCGTCCTTGCCCTCGGCGCCGCCGCCCGCGGACTCGTCCTCACCGGCGTGCACGATCTGGAAGTGGTCGACGTAGCCGTCGGGCTCGTTGAAGTTGCCGTCGCCGTCGTAGTCGTAACGGTCCCACTGGTCGTACTTGGCGAGGTCCTTCTTGATGTCGGCGTCGGTGCGGCCGGCCGCCTTCTGCTGGGCGACCCAGGCGCTCAGGCCGTCGCTGACGACGTTCCACACGCTCGGGCAGTTGGTCTGGCCGCAGGCGTTGTTGCCGTAACGGGCCTCGTTGTAGGGGACCTTGACCCAGTCGGTGACCTCACCG
The DNA here is from genome assembly GCF_056432605.1 of Streptomyces sp. NPDC045022. Taxonomy (NCBI): domain Bacteria; kingdom Bacillati; phylum Actinomycetota; class Actinomycetes; order Kitasatosporales; family Streptomycetaceae; genus Streptomyces; species Streptomyces sp. NPDC045022. The sequence goes on along the minus strand of NZ_JBWKIR010000019.1, from coordinate 117,576 downwards.
GCGACCGAGTAGCGGCCCGAGGACTGCTTCTCGTAGTACTTCTTCAGCGACTCGGTCTTCTTGCCGGTGCCGAAGTAGAGGTCCTGGTAGTGCTTCTTGTTGTAGTCCTTCTGCCAGGCCGTCGAGTTGTCCTTCTTGCGGTCCGGCGCGGCGATCTTGTTGTGCAGCGGGCCGGCGGTGCCCCCGTACTTGGGATCCGTCTGGTTCCCGAACTCCACCAGGATGGTGAAGATCTTGTCGGTCTTCTCGCGGCTCAGCTCGACGTACTTGCTCCGGCCCTTGCGGCTCTTGAGCTTGACGACCTTCGAGCCGTTGCGCTCCTGCGCGGTGGCCTTGCCCGCTATGAGCTGCTTCAGGGCCTCCTGGCGCTGAGCGTCCTGAGTCTTGCTCAGCGGACCGTCGAGGTCGTGCTTCTGCTGCTTCACCGGGGCCGGGTCGTGCCGGTTGGCGGCAGCGGACCGGGGGGTGCTGCTCGCCTCCGCCACCGCGTAGGTGGCGAAGGTGGCGGAGGCCGCCGCGAGCGTCACTCCGACGGCGGCCGCTCTGAACGTCCAGGATCTGCTGGTCACTTGAGTTCCTCCCCCGCGCCGCGCACACGGACAGGGGGTCCCGAGTCATGGAGGAATCCGTGCGCGCACGTTCAACGCGTGTAATCAAGTGACGACATTTGACTAGAGGTTTAGAAGAAAAGACAGACCTTGACTTGAGCAGGACAAGTGCACTATGCGGAGCGGCGGTTCGCTTTGCGAACATCCGGGGGCCGGTCCGGGAGCGGTGTACGTCCGCTCGACGGGCGCAGGAGCCGGCCCGCTTGCCGGACCCATGACTCCGTGCGCCCCCCATGCACCGGTACCGTGGGTTAGGTCAGGCTTACCGGGCGTTCGACTCGGGCATGCACGCGAAGAGAGTCGAATGGCACCCCCCGCACCCCGAAGACTTCCGAGGACACGATTGCCATGCCTCGTCCGACTGCCGCACAGCTCGCCTACGGTTCCTGCACCGTGATTCTCTCGACGCTCGCCATGCTGCTGCTGTCGCAGGCGAGTTCGGGCGTCGGGATCACCGTCATCGCCCTGGCGGCACTCGGGCTGGGGCTCCTGGTGGCCATGACGGTTCCCGCACCCCGCACCGTCGAGGCGCCCGCCGAGGCCGCGGTGGACGAGGAACGCGTCCCCACGAGCCTGTGACGGGTACGCCCAAAGCGGCGGGCCCGTACGGTCACGGACCCACCGCTGTTGTATGCGTGCCCATAACTCTTCGGCTCAGCGGGTGCTGACCACCACGGTCTTGGCCGCTTTGTCGTGCAGGCCCTGTTTGTACGGCTTGTCGAAGAAGCTCCAGCCGCCGCAGATCGCCGTCCAGACACAGGCGCAGCAGAAGGCGAACGGCACCCACAGCACCAGGGCGCGGATCAGCGAGGTCTGCCCGGAGGGTGTGGCGCCGTCGTCCAGTTGGGCCACCCGCATGCCGAGCCACTTCTTGCCGAGGGTCTGCCCGGACCTGCTGATCATGAAGGTGTCGTAGGCGACATAGAGCACGGCCGCGATGAGGGACTGGGCGACCGACCTGCCGACCTCGATGTGGTCGCCGTCGACGTCGTACTCGCGCACGCCGAACGCCCAGGTGAGCAGCCAGACGACGATACCGACGAGGATCATGTCGATGATCCGCGCGAGCGTCCGCTTACCGCTGTCGGCGAGCGGGGGCATGCCGGCCAGGGGGTCGGCGGGGTAGCCCCCGGCACCGGCTCCGTAGGGTCCGTCGTCGTACGGGCTGCCGCCGTGGGGGCCGCCGCCTTGGGGAGGCGGTTGCCCGCCGCCGCCGGGTGGCGGGGGCTGCCGACCGCCGTACGGGGCGTCGTACGGCGAGCCCGACCCCTGGTCCGACGGGGGCCGCTTCCTGAACGGGTCGTCCTCGGGGGGCTGCTCTCCGGAGCCGGGGGGCGGTTCGCTGCTCATGGCCCGAGTGGAACCCGAACCCCCCGGCTCCGCATCCGGCGGGCGGCCGTACGGAGTACGCGGCCGCCGCGGTCAGTCCGCGACGAACGTGTGGGCCGCCTTGTCGTGCCAGCACTGGCGCCAGGGCCGGTCGAACAGGCCCCACAGCACACCCACGATCCCGATGCCGAGCAGCCCGGGCACGCTGTAGACCAGCCAGCGGCGCAGGGCGGCTCCGAAGGCCGGGGGCTCGTGCGCCTCGATGTCCCGCACCTCGATCCCGCACAGCTTCTTGCCGAGGGTGCGGCCCCACTTGGCGGTGGGCAGCACGTCGTAGAGCACACCGAAGAGGAGCAGCACGGCGAGGACGATGCCGAGGCTGGTGCCGGTCGTGCCGTCGAGCAGCCAGACGGTGACGGTACGGCCGGACAGCCGGGCCTCGTCGATCTTCTGCTGGATGTGGTCGGCGGCCCGCATGCCGAGGGGGACGGCCGCGGCGGCCGTCACGGAGCCCATGACCAGGCTGTCGATCAGCCGGGCGGCGAGCCGCTTGCCGAGTCCGGCGGGCCGGGCCGCGGCCTGGCGGCGCGCGGCCGCCTGGAACACGTCCTCCACCGGCGGCTTCCACGGTGCCACGGGCTGCTCGTCGCCGCCGCCGGCCAGCTGGTGCACCTGCTGCGCCCAGGAGGCCTGCCCGCCACCGGAACCGGCGGTCAGCGGTGTGCCGGCGCCGGCCTGCTGGGGCCCGCCCTGCTGCGGGACCGAGGGCGCCGCGGCGGCGGGGGCGGCCGGCGACTGCTGGGCACCGCCGGGCCCCGGGAAGCCATGGGGGGCCTGTGCGTGCTGAGCCGGCCGCGGTGCCTGTGCGAGGTGTGCCACCTGTACCGACTGCGGTGCCGATGCGGGCTGAGCCGCCTGCGGTGCCTGTGCCGCGGCGTTGGCCGCCGCAGCCTTTCCGGCGCCGAAGCCGGGGCCGGCGGCCGGGGCCGAAGGGGCGCCTGCGGAAGAGCCGGCGGAAACGGAAGCGGGCGACGACGGTGTGGGAGCGCCGACCGGCCCCTGCGTACCGAAGCCGGACATACCGACCGCACCGGAACCGCCGGCCGCGCCGGACCCGCCGGCCGCCGCTTCCGAGCCGGGGGCCTGCCCGCCGGCACCCGCGCCCTGCGCGCCCTGGCCGGAGCCGGGGGGCCCGAAGCCGCCGCCGGGCCCGGAGCCGGACGTCTGACCGCCGAAGCCCGCTGCCGCGGCCCCCGTGCCCGGGCCGGTGGCCCCGGCGCCCTGGGCGGGCGTGCCCTGCCGGCCGCCCGGGCGGCCCTGCCCCTGTACCGGGCGGAACGTCATCGTGCCGTCGTCCTGGACGGCCGCGGGCCCCGGGACCGGGCGGCGGAAGATGAAGGTGCCACTGGGGTCGGGGGCGTCGTCCTCCGCCGGCGGGACCGGGGCTGCGCCGTCGGTGCGGGCGGCGTGGCCGGCCGGCTGGGCCGGGGCCTCCGCCGGGATCCTCGGATCGGCACGCCAGGCGGTGCCGCCGGGGCCGGAAGGCCCCGCGTGCCCGTCGCCGTGGGCGGCCTGGCCCGCCCGGGCGGGCCCGGCGGCACCCCACGCGGCGCCGCCGGGGCCGGAGGGTCCCGCACCGGGCCGGCCCGCGGCAGCCGAGGGCGGCTGCGGGTCCTCGTCGAAGAAGTGGGGGCCCGTCTCCTCCACGGCCGTGGCCGCCGGGCGGACGCCGGGGGGCGGAGTGAGCGGCTCGCCGTCCTTCGGCGCCGGCCGGCTGGTGCCGGGCACCCAGGAGGCGCCGTTCCAGTACCGGACGTAGCCGGGGATGGACGGGTCCGGGTAGTAGCCCTCGCGGGGCCTGTCGTCACCTGGGGCCGGGGTTGGGGCGCTCATGTCCGTCGTCCCGTATCTGCTCGGGGGTGGGATGGGAGCCTCCACATCTATCAGACGCGGGCATCCCCCACCGCCAGTCCCGCCGGACCCACCCCTTTCCGGGCAACGCCGCACCCGGCTCTCCCAGGTCCGGGAAAAAGCCTCCCCGGACCCGCGTAATGGCCCGGCCCCCGCCGCCTCTCCCCTGCCGCGGGCCCCCGCCTGGCGGCTCCGGCAGCACCGGACGAGGAGAGGAAACGCAGGTCATGCAGCTCACCGTGGTGGAGCGCCACATCACCTTTCCACATCAACTCCGAGCACCCCGTCGACTGGACCGTCGACCGGGTCAGAACAGCTTGCCGGGGTTGAGGATGCCCAGCGGGTCGAAGACCTGTTTCACGGCTCGCTGCATCTCCACCCCGACCGGGCCGATCTCACGGGCCAGCCACTCCTTCTTCAGGACCCCGACCCCGTGTTCGCCGGTGATGGTGCCGCCCAGCTCCAGGCCGAGGGCCATGATCTCGTCGAAGGACTCCCGGGCCCGCCGGGACTCGTCGGGGTCCTGTGCGTCGAAGCAGACGGTGGGGTGCGTGTTGCCGTCCCCGGCGTGGGCGCACACGCCGATGGTCAGGTCGTACTTCCCGGCGATCCGCTCGATCCCGTCGAGCATCGCGCCGAGCCGGGACCGGGGCACGCACACGTCGTCGATCATCGTCGTGCCCTTGGCGGCCTCCAGCGCCGTCAGCGAGAGCCGCCTGGCCTGCAGCAGCATCTCGGACTCGGCGGCGTTCTCGGCGGGGACGACCTGGGTGGCGCCGGCCGCCTCGCACAGGGCGCCGACGGCGGCGAGGTCGGCGGCCGGGTCCGGGGTGTCGAAGGCGGCGAGCAGCAGCGCCTCGGTGGTCTCCGGCAGCCCCATGTGGGCGAGGTCGTTGACGGCCTTGACGGTCGTGCGGTCCATCAGTTCGAGGAGGGACGGGACGTGACCGCCCTCCATGATCCGGCACACGGCGTCGCAGGCGGCGGTGGCGGAGCCGAACTCGGCGGCCAGCACCAGCTGCCGGGGCGGCTTGGGCTTGAGGGCCAGGACCGCCCGGACGACGATGCCGAGCGAGCCCTCGGAGCCGACGAACAGGCGGGTGAGGTCGTAGCCCGCCACGCCCTTCGCCGTACGGCGGCCGGTGGACATCAGGCGGCCGTCGGCGAGGACGACGTCGAGGCCGAGAACGTACTCGGCGGTCACGCCGTACTTGACGCAGCACAGACCGCCCGAGGCGGTACCGATGTTGCCGCCGATCGTGCACATCTCCCAGCTGGAGGGGTCCGGCGGGTAGTACAGGCCGTGTTCCTCGACCGCGCGCGAGAGAACCGCGTTGACCACGCCGGGTTCGACCACGGCGATCCGGTCGACGGGGCTGATCTCCAGGATGCGGTCCATCTTGGTGAGGGACAGCACGACGCAGCCCTCGGTGGCGTTGGCACCGCCGGACAGGCCGGTGCGCGCGCCCTGCGGGACGACCGGCACCCGCAGCTCGGTGGCGGTGCGCATGACGTGCTGCACCTCTTCCACCGTGCGCGGCAGCACGACCACGGCCGGGGCGCCGGCGGGGCAGAAACTCGCCATGTCGTTGGCGTACGAGGCGGTGACGTCGGGGTCGGTCAGGACGGCCTCGGGCGGCAGTCCGGCCAGGAGCCGGCCGGTGAGGCTGCCGGTCGCCGCGATGTCTTCGTCACGGGGCGCTTCGATGCGGCTCATGATCACAGGGTGGCACTCACGGCCATCGGTGTGAACCCCGCACGCGCCGTCCTGGGGCCATCCGGGCGCGCTCGTCATATTGACGCACAGTGAGCGCCATGGACAACCGACTGAGCGTGCCGGGTACGTCCCTGATCGCCGAGCCGCCGAGGCCGCGCCGCCGCCTCAGGTGGCTGCGCCGGCTGCTGGTCACCGCGCTGGCGGGCGGTGTCGTCGCGGGCGGGGTGCTGATGCTGCTGCCGCAGGAGCGGCAGCACAGGGTGGCCGGGCCGCCCGCCCCCGGACCCCGGTCCCAGGCGCTGACGGCGGTGACCTTCGGAGTGCCGGCCGCGCTGCCCCGGCTGACGGCGCTCATCGGGCAGCAGGAGCAGCGGGTACGGGCGCAGCCGCAGGACGCCCGGGCGTGGGCGGTGCTGGGGTCCGCGTACGTCGAGCGGGGGCGCAGGACTGCCGATCCGGCGAGCTACCCGAAGGCGGAACAGGCGCTGCGGACCTCGCTGCGGGTGCGCGGCACGCGCAACACCGAGGCTCTGGACGGCCTGGCGGCGCTGGCGCTCGCGCGGCGCGACTTCCCGGCGGCGAAACGGTACGCCGAGCAGGCGCTGAAGCCGGCGCCCAAACGGTGGACGGCGTATCCGCCGCTGATCGACGCCTACAACGGGCTCGGCGACTACAAGGCGGCCGGGGAGACCCTGGACAAGCTGCTGGGGCTGCGCACCGGCGCGGCCGAGCGTCCCGCCGTGATGGCGCGGGCCTCGGCCGTGTACCGGGACCGGGGCTGGCGGGAGGACGCGGTGGCCCAGCTGACCGACGCGGCGGCCGCCGCCCGCACGCCCGCCGAGCAGGCCGCCTATCTGACCGGGCTCGGGCAGCTGGCCTGGGAGCGCGGCGACCTCGACGACGCGCTGCACCACTTCGAGGCGGCCGCCCGCCTCGAACCCGGCCAGCGGGCGGCACTGGCCGGGCGGGGGCGGACACTGGCCGCGCTGGGCCGCTCGGCGGAGGCGGTGGCCGCGTACCGGGCGGCACTCGCCCGGCAGCCGAGCGCGCAGGACATCCTGGAGTTGGGCGAGTTGTACGAGTCGCTGGGGCAGAGCGGGTCCGCCGCCGCGCAGTACGACCGGTTGAAGACGCGGGTGCGGCAGGCGGTGGCGGGCGGCGTCGACGAGGAGCTGCTCATCGGGCAGTTCGAGGCGGACCACGGGGACGCGTGGGACGCCGTGGAACGGCTGGAGGCCGAGTGGCAGCGCCAGCCGGGGACCGAGGTGGCCGACGCGCTCGGCTGGGCGCTGCACCGGGCGGGTGACGACAAGGAGGCGCTGACCTACGCCTCCATCGCCACGGACAAGGCGAAGGGGGGCGGGGTGCGCAGTGCGCTCTACGCGTTCCACCGGGGCATGATCGAGGCGGAGCTGGAGCTGCAGGCGCCCGCACGGCGGCATCTGCAGGAGGCGCTGCGGATCAATCCGTACTTCTCGCCGCTCCGGGTCCCCGAAGCGCGTCAGGCCCTGGCCGCCCTGGGCGACGTACCGGACGAACCGCTCCCCGCCGAGGCCCCTTAGCGGGGCCCGGCGGGGGACACGTCGGCTACAGGTTGCCCCGCTTGGCCTGCTCGCGTTCGATCGCCTCGAACAGCGCCTTGAAGTTGCCCTTGCCGAAGCCCATGGAACCGTGCCGTTCGATGAGTTCGAAGAAGACGGTCGGCCGGTCCTGGACGGGCTTGGTGAAGATCTGCAGCAGGTAGCCGTCCTCGTCGCGGTCCGCGAGGATCTTCAGCTCGCGCAGGGTCTCCACGGGGACGCGGGTGTCGCCCACCCACTCGCCGAGGGTGTCGTAGTACGAGTCGGGGGTGTCGAGGAACTCGACGCCGGCCGCGCGCATGGTGCGGACGGTCCGCACGATGTCGTTGGTGTTCAGCGCGATGTGCTGGACGCCCGCGCCGCCGTAGAACTCCAGGTACTCGTCGATCTGGGACTTCTTCTTGGCGATCGCCGGCTCGTTGATCGGGAACTTCACCTTCAGGGTGCCGTCCGCGACGACCTTCGACATCAGCGCGCTGTACTCGGTGGCGATGTCGTCGCCCACGAACTCCTTCATGTTCGTGAAGCCCATGACCTTGTTGTAGAACGTGACCCACTCGTTCATGCGGCCGAGTTCGACGTTGCCGACGCAGTGGTCGACGGCCTGGAAGGTGCGGTGGGCTGGCGGTTCGACCATCGGCTTCGCCGCCACGTAACCGGGCAGGTAGGGGCCGTCGTAACCGCTGCGGTCGACCAGGGTGTGGCGGGTCTCGCCGTAGGTGGCGATCGCGGCGAGGACGACGGTGCCGTGCTCGTCCTTCACCTCGTACGGCTCGGCGACCGAGCGGGCGCCGTGCTCGATGGCGTACGCGTACGCGGCACGGGCGTCCGGGACCTCGATGGCCAGGTCGACGACGCCGTCGCCGTGCTCGGCCACGTGCTGGGCGAGGAAGTGGCCCCAGGTGCCGGCCGGCTTGATCACCGAGGTGAACACGAAACGGGCGGAGCCGTTCTCCAGCACGTAGCTGGCGGTCTCGCGGCTGCCGTTCTCCGGTCCGCAGTACGCGACCAGCTTCATGCCGAAGGCGGTGGAGTAGTAGTGCGCCGCCTGCTTGGCGTTGCCCACGGCGAAGACGACCGCGTCCATTCCCTTGACCGGGAAGGGATCGGCCTGCCGTGCGGTGTCGGGAGTGTGGTGTGTGGTCTGCGTCATAGCGGAAGGGTGACCCCGCTCTGCAAGGTGCGCAATAGTTGGCGTATCCGCTGGGCAATCTGTTCAGCGGTATGGCCGCGTCGGCTGACTTTCTGTACAGGATGACCACCTTGGGAGGGCCCGGATGGCGATCGACCGGCTGGATGGGCGGATCATCGTGCTGCTGGCCCGGGAGCCGCGCATCGGCGTGCTGGAGATGTCCCGGCGGCTGGGGGTGGCGCGCGGGACCGTCCAGGCGCGCCTGGACCGGCTTCAGTCGAACGGGGTCATCCGCGGATTCGGCCCGCAGGTGGATCCGGCCGCCCTCGGCTACCCGGTCACGGCGTTCGCCACGCTCCAGATCCGGCAGGGCCAAGGGGCCGATGTCCGGGCCTACTTGACGACCGTGCCCGAAGTGCTGGAGCTGCTGACCACGACCGGCAGTGGGGACATGCTGTGCCGCCTGGTGGCCCGTTCGAACGCCGATCTCCAGCGGGTGATCGACCGGGTTGTCGGATTTGACGGCATCGTCCGCGCCTCCACGGCGATCGTCATGGAGAACCCCGTTCCGCTGCGGATCATCCCGCTGGTGGAACAGGCGGCCGACGACGAGTGAGCCGAAGGGATAGAGGCCCTAGCAGCTCGGGACCGGGCCCTTGCCCTTCTCCAGCGCGACCAGGGAGTCGACCGCGCTCTTGAGCGTGGTGACCGGGACCAGTCGCAGCCCCTTCGGCAGCTCCGACCTGGCATCGGCGCACTCCGCCTTCGGCACCAGGAAGACACTGGCCCCGTCCCGCCGGGCGGCCTGCGTCTTCAGCGCCACCCCGCCGACCGCGCCGACCTTGCCGTCGGCGTCGATGGTGCCCGTACCGGCGACGGTGCGGCCCCCCGTGAGGTCGCCGCCGCTGCCGTCGCCGTTCAGCTTGTCGATGACCCCCAGGGTGAACAGCAGCCCCGCACTGGGCCCGCCCACGTCGGCGAGCTTCAGCGTGACCTTGACCTTGTCGGCGCTCAGGTTCAGGTACTTCAGCGCCGCCTGGGTCGCCGCGTCCTGGGACTGCCGCATCTGCGCCGCGTTGTGCTTCTCGATCTCCTTGACGCTGTCACCGCTCGGGTAGACCGAGTCGCGCGGCATGACGGCCCGGTCGGTGCGGAACCAGTTGCCGAGCACGTCACCGAGGGACACCCGGGTGTCCGGCCCGGTCGCCTCGATCGTGGTCATCCGCAGCTGCCCGCTGGTCCTCCGGGTCGCCGCGCCGGAGACGGTGATCACCGGGGTGCCCTTGTTGTCCCCGAGCACGTTCGCCGTCATCCCGGGCTGCGCCACCGAGAACGGCAGCGGCGCGAAGGCCGCCGTGGCGATGAGGGCCCCGACGGGCAGGGCGCAGACCACTACGGCCTGGGGACGTGTGAGACGTGAGAGCACGGGGTCAATCTAACCCGCCACCTTCCGGACCCTCACCCCACGAGCGGCGCGCTCCACGCCACCCACGCCGGGCAAGGCTCGCCCGGGGCGCCCCTCACGGTCCCCGGCCCCGAGCGGAGCACGTAGCGCTCGTGGTTGCCGCCGACGGAAACCCCCCGGCGGGGGCCCACCCCCGCACGACGAGCAACAGCTCACCGACGCGCCCGCCGCCGTCCCCGACCCGGAGCGAAACACACGCCCGCGTATGAACGCCGCCGACGGAAACACCCCGGCGGGTTCCACCCCCGCACGACAACACCGGCTGACCGGCGCGCCCCTCGCCGTCCTCGCACGAAGCAGGCACCCGCTCGCAGCCACCGCCACCGGAAACGCCCCCGCCCCGCCGACCCGCGTCAGCGCAACGCTTCCGCGACCTCTCGCGCCGCCTCCATCACCCGCGGGCCCACCCGCTCCGGCACGGCGTCCGCCAGCATCACCACACCCACGCTGCCCTCCACCCCGGTCACACCGATCAACGGCGCCGCGGCCCCACTGGCCCCAGCCTCCAGCTCCCCATGCGTGAGGGTGTACCCGGGATCGACGGTCGGTGACTGCCGCGCGGAGAGGATCGCCCGGCCGGCCGCCCCCCGGTCCAGGGGATGCCGGAATCCGGCCCGGTACGCCACGTGATAGTCCGTCCACGTCGGCTCGACCACCGCGACGGCCAGCGCCTCGGTCCCGTCCACCAGCGTCAGATGCGCCGTCGCCCCTATGTCCTCGGCCAGCGACCGCAGCGCGGGCAGCGCGGCCTCCCGTACCAGCGGATGCACCTGGCGGCCGAGCCGCAGCACCCCGAGTCCGACCCGGGCACGGCCGCCCAGATCACGCCGTACGAGCGCATGCTGCTCGAGCGTGGCGAGCAACCGGTACACCACGGTACGGTTCACACCCAGTTTGGTGGACAACTCCGTGACGGTCAGCCCGTGGTCCGTGTCGGCCAGCAGCTTGAGGACGCGCAGTCCCCGGTCGAGCGTCTGAGAGGTCTCCGCGGTCACGACGCCCACTCCTTTGGTGGTGAGGCCGGCGACCCCTGAGCGGCGAATGCGTCACCGAGTCCCGTCGGCGACGCGCTTCAGAGGCCGCCGATCGGCAGGACGGCCCGGCGGCTGCGGGCCGAGTCGCTTTCACGGCTGCGCTCCGCGGCGGCGCTGCCACGGGGCGTGTGCGTAGCGGGACAGTAGCGAAGCCGGTTCGCTGAGCGGAAGTCTTCGTCCACAATCCGGGCAAGGCCGGATCCGGCCTGACTGCATTCGTCCGGATACGCGCCTCCCGCATCTCCGAACTTTCCCCGCCGCCGGGGCCGGCCCGGGGGCCGGGGCGGAGCCTCGTGACGGTGCGCTGTCAGCTGACCGAGACGGGTGGGCGGGCGGTCGGTCGTCGGTCGGGAAAAGAACCCCCGAACCAGCGGAGCGTCATCGCATCCGCGTAGCCCACTCCTGCACCTTGGCGATTCGCTGCCGCAGCTGCCCCGCCGTGGCCTCCGCACTCGGCGGCCCCCCGCACACCCGCCGCAGCTCGGTGTGGATGACGCCGTGCGGCTTGCCACTCTGGTGCACATACGCGCTGACCATGGTGTTGAGCTGCTTGCGCAGCTCCATCATCTCCTTGTGCGAGACGACGGGCCGCCGTTCGGCCGGCAGCTCCAGCAGGTCGGCCTCACTGTCCGGCTTCTTCCGGCTGTGCGCGATCTGCCGAGCCTGCCGCTTCTGCAGCAGCAACTGCACCTGCTCCGGCTCCAGCAGCCCCGGAATCCCCAGGTAGTCCTGCTCCTCCTCGCTCCCCGGGTGGGCCTGCATGCCGAACTCGGCCCCGTCGTACAGCACCCGGTCGAAGACGGCGTCGGACTCCAGCGCCTCGAAGGGCAGCATGTCCTGTTCGCCGGTGTCCTCGTCCTGCTGCTGGTTCGCCTCCTCCATCTCCTTCTCGGATTCGGCGTACGGGTCCTCCTCGCCCTCCTTCTTCGGCTTGTCCAGGGCGTGGTCCCGCTCCTTCTCCATCTCATTGGCGAAGGTCAGCAGGTCGGGCACGGTCGGCAGGAACACGGACGCGGTCTCCCCGCGCCGCCGGGACCGTACGAAACGTCCGACGGCCTGAGCGAAGAACAGCGGAGTCGAGATGGTCGTCGCGTAGACCCCCACCGCGAGCCGCGGCACGTCGACACCCTCGGACACCATCCGCACGGCGACCATCCACCGATCGTCGCTGTCGCTGAACTCGTCGATCCGCTTCGAGGCACCGGCGTCGTCGGACAGCACCAGGGTCGCCCTGGTGCCCGTGATCTCACGGATCAGCTTGGCGTAGGCGCGCGCGGACTCCTGGTCGGAGGCGATGACGAGGGCGCCCGCGTCCGGGATGGCCTTCCTGACCTCGGTCAGCCGCTGGTCGGCGGCGCGCAGCACGCTCGGCATCCAGTCGCCGCGCGGGTCGAGCGCGGTGCGCCAGGCCTGGCTGATCGCGTCCTTGGTCATCGGCTCGCCGAGCCGGGCGGCGACCTCGTCGCCGGCCTTCGTACGCCAGCGCATGTTGCCGCTGTAGGAGAGGAAGATGACGGGCCGCACGACGCCGTCCGACAAGGCGGACCCGTACCCGTACGTGTAGTCGGCCGCGGACCGCCGGATCCCGTCCGTCCCCTCCTCGTACGTCACGAAGGGGATGGGGTTGGTGTCGGACCGGAACGGCGTACCGGTCAGCGCGAGCCGTCGCGTGGCGGGCTCGAACGCCTCCAGGCACGCCTCACCCCAGGACTTGGAGTCACCGGCGTGGTGGATCTCGTCCAGGATCACGAGGGTCTTGCGCTGCTCCACCCGGTTCCGGTGCAGCATCGGGCGTACACCCACACCGGCGTACGTGACCGCGACCCCGTCGTAGTCCTTGCCGAGCGGCCCCGCGCTGTATTCGGGGTCGAGCTTGATCCCTATCCGCGCGGCCGCCTCCGCCCACTGCTTCTTCAGGTGCTCGGTCGGCGCGACCACGGTCACCTGCTGCACGACATGGTGGTGCAGCAGCCAGGAGGCGAGCGTCAGCGCGAAGGTCGTCTTGCCGGCGCCGGGCGTGGCGACGGCGAGGAAGTCACGCGGCTGCTCCTGGATGTACCTCTCCATCGCCCCCTGCTGCCAGGCGCGCAGCTTGCTGGCGGTACCCCAGGGGGCGCGGCCCGGGAAGGCGGGCGAGAGATGGTGGGAGTGAGCGGAGGAAGCAGACATGGGAGTCGGCCCGGAGGGCCCTCCGTTGAGGGTGGCGGCGGGTGACGGGCGAGCGGTAGTCACGGTCTCCGTGGATCAGGGTCGGGCGGCTACGTATGACAACCGGGCCACCCTACCGGCGCCGCCCTCCCGTCAACGCCCGGACGAGGCCGGGCCACCCGCGGGTGGGACCCACGTCACAATCACCGCGGTCCCCGCCCCTGACGACCCTCGCTACGCCTCCGGCTCCCGCAGCCGCCGCGTCACCCACGCGCCGACCAGGGCCACCCCGGCCATCGGCAGGAAGACGGCCGCGAAGGCGGCGGGATGGGTGCCGTCGGCTGTCGTGACCGTGGTGTCCGTCATGCTGCCGCCGCCCAGGGCCGCGAAGGCCGCCCCGGTCGCCGCCAGCAGGACGACGTTGGAGAGGGCGTCGGAGATCTGGAGCGCGGCGGAGTTGGTGCCGGCCTCCCCCGGGGCGGACAGCCGGAGCAGGAGCACGCTGGTGGAGGAGATCACCAGGCCCATGCCGAAGCAGCCGAAGCCCCAGGCGACGGCGACGATCCAGACGGGCACGGAGTGCAGCAGCACGCTCGGCGCGGTCACGATCGCGGCGGCGACCAGCACCATTCCGACGGTCATCAGCCGCTCCCGGTACGGCGTCACGCGCGGCCGGGACTGCACCCAGGAGCCCAGCGCCCAGGTGGCGCCGCCCGCCGCCAGCGAGAACCCGGCGAGCGTCGGCGACAGACCGCGCTGGGTGACCAGCATCAGCGGTACGAAGGACTCGGCGGAGATGAAGGAACCGGCGGACAGCCCGCGCAGCAGCACGACGGAGGGCAGTCCACGGGCCGCGCGGTAGGTGCCGCGCGGGAGGAGCCCGAGGACGGCGGGCACCAGCAGGGCGGCACCGGCCAGACCGGGGAGCAGGGCGAGGGGCCGCAGGTCCTGGGCGGCGTACTGGAGGAGTCCGGCGCCGAGGGAGATGCCGAGGGCGAGCCGGATGCGCCGGCGGTCGAAGGACGCGGTGCCCGTCTCCGCGTCGACCGGCCCGGACGCCCGCCGCCGTATCTGCGGCAGGGCGAGCGCGAGCGGGAACACGACGAGGGCCGGGATGCCGAGGAAGACCCAGCGCCAGCCGACGTGCTCGGTGACGGCGCCGGCGGCGAGGGGGCCGACGATGGAGGGCACGACCCAGCCGGCCGCGAAGGCCGCCATGATCGCGGGCCGCAGCCGTTCCGGGTAGGCGCGGCCGACGACGACGTACAGGGCGACGATGACCAGCCCGCCGCCGAGGCCCTGCACGGCCCGCCCGAGGATGAACACCCACATCGTCTGCGCGGTGCCGGCGACAACCAGCCCCGCGGCGAAGGCGCCGATCCCCGTGGTCAGCGCACCGAGGGGGCCGCGCCGGTCGGACCACTGCCCGGCGAGGACCATCCCGAAGAGGCTGGTGGTGAAATACCCGGAGAAGGCGAAGGCGTACAACGCCACGCCGTCCAGTTCCCGGGCGGCGACCGGCATGGCGGTCCCGACGGCGGTCGCCTCGAAGGCGATCAGCAGCACGACGGACACGATCCCGACGCTGAGCGCCCGGTACGGACGGCTCAGCACACCGCCGGCCTGTTCGGCGGCTTGGTCCACGACAGCGGCGTCACGGGATTCGAGGGCACTCATGGTCGCCAGCGTAAGGTCCGCAACCGACGTTGACCCCTGTCCGGAGCCCCACCGTCCCTCCGACCTTGGTCGTACACCCCTTTTCGTGAACGCCGTATGGCAGTCGCGTTGCAGCCCCGAAGGCGCTCTTGAACCCCCCTGGCACCCGCCCCTACGGTCGTTCCACGGCCACAACGACTCCCCCGGGCGGCGACTGTGGACGCGAAGTGGTACACGGCCGTGTGCCCGAGTGGTTCAGGGACTCGCCTGCAAAGCGAGTTACGCGGGTTCGATTCCCGCCACGGCCTCCAGTGATCTCATCCCGCTCCGAGGTGGTCCTTGACCTGGCGAGGTCACGGTGGCGGAGGTGCTGAGCGTCCCGGCTAGAGCACCCCGCCCGCCTCGTCCTGGAAGAGTTCCGTCCAGTAGTGCCAGGTCGTGTCGGGCAGGGTGGCCGTGGGGTCGAGGGTGGTCAGGGTGTGGAGCATGGCCGCGGCCAGCTGGTCGTAGGCGGCCGTCGTGAGTTCGTGGCCCAGGTGCTCGTCGATGGTGCGCTCGTGGTGCAGCAGCCAGAGCGTGAAGGCGAGGGTGGAGACGTCGGTGTTGAGGGGGTAGAGCGTCGCCTCGGGTTCGCTGAAGGTCAGGACCGCGCCCGTTCTGCCGTCGATCACCAGGCTGCTGTCCTCGACCAGAGCGCCGAGGCGGATCAGGTGGTCGCAGTGGGCCGGGAGGCCGGACAGAGGGTAGTCGGCGGAGCGTTCCTCGGTGACGTACTCGCGCAGCGTCGGCAGGGGCACGTCCGTGTCGGCGTGGAAGAGGACCGCCTCTTCCGGCAACCCCGTCTCGCGCAGGAAGCGGCGGGTCGGCTCGTGGGTGAGCGTGGCCGGGAAGTCGACCTCCTCGAAGCGGGTCACCCGGCCGTGCCCGAACTCCTGGTCCAGGACGCGGGCGGGGACGTCCAGGGTGAGGCCGGACGCCGTGCCGGGGCCCGCGACGAGGGCGAGCGGGCGGATCAGCGCGGCCGCCTTCCAGTACGGCGGGAGCTGGCCGTCCGTGCCCTCCTCGAAGAGTGCGAGGAGGCGGCGGGAGGCCTCGGCCACCGTCGTGGGGCCGTACTGGCCGGCCAGGGACGCGAAACGGCCGCGCAGGCCCGCCAGTTCCTCGGTGACCGCGGCGAACCGCAGGAGCGTGTCCAGGGAGGGCGCGAAGGGGCGCGGGTCGGACGGCTCGAACAGGTAGGCCGTGGTGATCTCGCCCGTGGCGCCGTCGAGCAGGATCGACTCGCGGTCCATGCCCGCCGGGTTGAGGAGTTCGCCTATCACCAGGCGGCCGCGCAGTTCCTCCGCCATGTGGAAGGGGCCGCCCGCGGTGTCGGCGAGCGTGCGCAACCCGTGCGTGCGCAGCGGCGAGAAGGTCAGCACGTCGGTGCGGGCGGGCAGTCCCGGGCCCGTGAGCAGGCCGCGTGTCGGGGCGTGCGTGACGTAGCGGTCCAGCTCCGCCTCGGTCAACGTGATCGCCGTGATCCCGGCGTCGGTCGTGCTCATCGCTCCCCCGCGAACCTTCCCCCGTGCGTGCCCTGGGTGAGGACGCCGTCGTGCGCCGCCCTCGGGTGGGTCCCCCCACTGCTCAGCACACTACGCCGCCCCACTGACAACGGCCCTCACCAGGAAGGACGTCAGGCGACACGGGCCCGTTCCGCGCCCGCGAGGATCGCCTGCATCGGCTCCGTGCCTCAGGTGAAGTAGACGCCGCCCAGCACGACGGCCAGGGCCGCCACCAGGAACAGCAGGATCCAGAGGAACAACTTGCCGACACCGGGCGGGGGTTCGTAGCGCGGGTGGCCGGGCGGTGTGCTCACTGGGCCGTCACCACCGCCGCCTGCGGGCGGATCGGGAGACGGTTGACCGGGCGGCCGGTGGCCGCGCGGACGGCGGAGGCGATCGCCGCGGGTGCCGTGACCACCGGGACCGCGCTGACCGACTTGGCACCGAAGGGCGCCACCACGTCCCGTTCCTCCACCAGTCTGACGATCCGGATGTCCGGCGCGTCGAGGGCGGTCGGGAGGGCGTATCCGGTCAGGTCGGGGTGGCGGATCAGGCCGCGCGGGGCGCGCAGGTTCTCCGTGAGGGCGATGCCGACGCCTTGCGTCACACCCGCCTCGATCCGGGCCGTCAGCTGTGCCGGGTTGAGGATCCGTCCCACGTCCTGGGCGACCGCCAACTCCACCACCCGGACCGCGCCCAGTTCGATGTCGACGTCCACCACCGCGCGGATCGCGCAGAAGGCGAGACCGACGAAGGCGTCGCCCTGGCCCGCGGCGTCCAGGGGCTCGGTGGGGTGCGGGCGGCACTGGGCGGTGGCCCACAGCTCCTTGCCGTCCAGCGCCTCGGTGACGGTCGTCGACAGCACACCGTCGTAGGAGGTGATCTTGCCGTCGGTGATCTGAAGGAGTTCGGTGGACATGCCGAACTTGTGGGCCAGTGGCTGCAGGAGTTGCGCGCGGACCATCTTCGCCGCGCGCTCCACCGCGCCGCCCGACACCCAGGTGTGGCGGCCGCGGCAGCCCCCGCCCGCCGGGGGCTGGTCGGTGTCGACCGGGGCCACGTGGACTTCGTCGACGCCGAGGGTCTCCTGAACGATCTGCCGGGCGAGGGTGGTGAAACCCTGGCCGGTCTCCACGGCCGCGCACAGCACGGTCGCGACGCCGTCGTGGACCTTGACGGTCGCCGTGGACACCTCGTCGGCGCCCTCCGCGCCGAGCATGTGCACCATGCCCAGGCCGTAGCCGACCCCCCGGCGCACCGCGCCCGGTTCACCGGCGCCCTCGGGGCCGCCGGGCAGCAGCCACTCCTCCTCGGGCGTGTCCTTGGGCAGCGTGGGAAGCGGGAAGTCCCGTACGGCCTGGAGGAGTTCGGCGACCGGCGCCGGGCAGGTCACGGTCTGGCCGATCGGCAGGACGTCACCGGTCGCGAGGACGTTGCGCAGGCGCAGTTCGGCGGGGTCCAGGCCGAGCTTCTTCGCCAGCTTGTCCATCTGGGCCTCGTAGGCGGCGCACACCTGCATGGCGCCCTCGCCGCGCACGTGGCCGGAGGGCGGGTTGTTGGTGCGGACGGCCCAGCCCTCGATGAAGGCGTTCGGGACGACGTAGGGGCCACACGCGAAGGAGACGGCGGCGGCCAGGGCCTCTCCGGAGGTGTCGGCGTACGCGCCAGCGTCGAGCAGGATCTGCGCCTCGACCTTGACCAGTCTGCCCTCGGCGTCGGCGTGGTGCCGGTACCTGAGCAGCGTGGGGTGGCGGTGGGCGTGACCGAGGAAGGACTCCTCGCGGGTGGCCGTGAGCTTCACCGGGCACCCGGTCCTGAGCGCGAGCAGGCCGAGCGGCAGCTGGAAGCCCTGGTCCTCGCGGTCGGCGGTGGCGCCGGGCACCCCGGTGACCACGATCTTCACCTGATCGGGGGACAGACCGTAGCAGGCGGCGGCCGTGTTGCGGTCGGTGTGCGGGTCGGTGGAGGCCAGGTACAGCTCCACGCCGCCGTCGGGGCGGGGCACGGCGAGACCGGCCTCGGCGCCGATGGGGGCCGGGTCCTGGCGGCCGATGCGGTACAGGCCCTCGACGACGATCTCGCCGGCCGCGTCCGGGTCGCCGTGGCGCAGCGGGATGTGCCGGATCAGGTTGCCGTCGGGGTGCAACGCCTCGGCCTCGAAGGCCTGCTCGGGATCGGTGACCGGGTCCAGTACCTCGTACTCGACGATGACGGCCGCGGCGGCCATCCGCGCGGTGTCCGGATGGTCGGCGGCGACGGCCGCGATGGGCTCGCCGTGGTGGCGCACGACCTCGGAGGCGAACACCGGGCGGTCGGGGACGCCCCGGCCGTGGCGGGGGGTGCCGGGGACGTCCTCGTGGGTGACGACGGCCCGTACGCCGGGCATCTCGCGCGCGTGGGTGGTGTCGATGGAGACGATGCGCGCGTGCGCGTGCGGGGAGCGCAGCACGGCCGCCCACAGCAGGCCCTCGGCCCACAGGTCGGCCGCGTACGGGAAGGTTCCCTCGGTCTTGGCGCGGGCGTCGGCGTGCGGCAGGGAGGCGCCGAGGCCGTGCGGCAACGGCTCGGCCTCGGGGGCGGGTTCCGCGGCGGTGGTCGCGGTGCCGGCTTCGTTGCTCACGCCTGGCCTCCGTCCTGGCCGTAGTGCTGGTCGTGCGGTCCCGGGATGCCGTACGGGTCCGGCGCGTCGCCGTAGGCCTCCGGGGCGTCACCGTAGGCATCCGGGGCGTCGCCGTACGGGTCCTGCGGCTCACCGTAGGGGCCCCGCGGGTTCCCGGGGCCCCCGGGGGCGGCGGTCCGGGGGACGGCGAACGCGCCCGGTGCCTCGAACGCCGACGGGTTGACGCCGCCGGAGCCGGGGCCCGCCTGGTGCGGGATACGGGCCTCGTCCGCGTCCGTCCCGGGGCCGGCGTGCGCGGCCTCGCGTTCGGCGACGACCTCCTTGACGGCCTCCAGGACGCCCCGGTAGCCGGAGCAGCGGCACAGGTTGCCGCACAGGGCCTGCCGGGTCTCCAGCTCGGTCGGCGCCGGGTTGCCCTCCAGCAGGTCGTGCAGGGTCATCGCCATGCCGGGCACGCAGAAACCGCACTGCACGGCACCGCACCGGGCGAGCGCGCGCTGTACGTCGGACGGCTGTCCGTCGGCGGCCAGGCCCTCGACCGTGCGTACCTCGCTGCCGGCCGCGGTGACCGCCGGGACCAGGCAGGAGGCCACCAGACGCCCGTCGACCTGCACGTTGCAGGCTCCGCACTCGCCTTGCGAGCAGCCGTCCTTGGCGCCCGCGAGGCCGAGCCGTTCGCGCAGGACGTACAGCAGGGACTCGCCGACCCAGGCGTCGGTGACGGGACGGTCGGCGCCGTTGACCCGCAGGACGTAGGAGGCGAGGGGGTGGTCGTCGTGCGGTGGAAGCGGCGCGGCGGCCGGGTCCTCGGCGGCGCCCTCGGTGGCATCTTCCGGTGCGTCGCCCGCCGCGGTCGGCACGGCAGCGTCGGCGGCGTGTTCCGGTACGGCGGCCTCGGGGGCGTGCGCCGGAGCGGCCGGGTCGGCGGTGGTCACCGGAGCGGTGCCGGGTGCCGGGGTGCCGGATGCGGGCGTGGCCTCCGGGCCGGGCGGTGTTCCCATGGCGGCCGTGTCCGCCGTTGTGGCGGCCCGTCGCGTGTCCGCCGGATCCGTCGGCTCCTCGTGGCCCGACGGGCCGTCAGCGGGGCGCTCAGGGGCCTCGGCGGGGCCGTCGGCGTCCGCCTCGGGGGACGTGCCGGAGTCGATCCGCTGGGGCGCGGGCGCGCTGTGCCCGGCGGGCGCCGCCTGCGCGGCTGCCGCGTCGGGTGCGTCGCCCGCGTCGGCCTCGATGTGACCGGTGGCCGAGTAGCCGGGGTCCTGCCCACGGGTGTCCGTGTGACCGGTGCCCTGGTCGCCGGGGTCAGGATGGCCGGGTTCCGTGCGTCCCGTGCCCTGGTGGCCGGGGTCCCCGGTGTCCCCAGGGCCCATCCCGGTGCCGCCGATCCCCGGATGCCCGGCGTCCACGTGACCGCGCTCGACGTCACCGTGCTCGACGTCACCGTGTTCGAAAGGAACGCGCTCGACATGACCGTGCCGCGCGTGGCCGTTCTCCGTGTGACCGGCCGGGCCGTGTCCGTACGGCTCTTGCGGGACGTACCCGTCCGGCGTGGGCGTCGGCGCGGGGTCCGCCGGGTGGGCGCCGGTGTGGCCGGGCAGGGGCGCGTCCGGCCGGGCCGGGGTCTGCGGGTCGGCGGGCTGTCCCCAGGAGGTGCCCGAGCCGTCCGTCGCCCAGGGCGCGGGCGCGCCGCCGGGCAGGGTGGCCGGCGGGGTGCCACCCCACTGCTCGACCAGCGAGGACGTGGTGAACTCGCCCGATTCGTCCGGAAGGTCACCGCCGGCGACGGGGATCGACCACTGCCCGGTGACGTCGTACCCGGGGGCGGCCGGGGCCGCGGGCTCCTCGAAGGTCCAGTGCTGGGTGGCGCCCGACTGATAGGTGAACCGGTCGTCGGCGCCCGTGGCCTGCGCGGGGCCCGTGGCGTTCGGGTCGGGCCACTGGGCGCCGGCGGCGGGCGTCGTCCAGGTGCCGGTGGCGGTGGGGTCGCCGGTCCCGGGGGCGGCCGTTATCCGCGGCGGCACATAGCCGTGACCGGGTGCGGCGAGCGGGCTGTCGCCGGACAGCAGGGCGTCGATGCCGCCCTCGGGGAGCTTGACGAAGGCGGTGGCGCCGTCGTCGTAGTCACCCTCGGGCAGCGGGTTCCAGCGCCCGCCACCCTGGGGCGTGCCCTCTCCGTGCTGGTCGTCGGTCACGACAGCGCCCTCCCCAGTGCTCGTCGGGCCAGCGCGGCGACGGTGCGCCGCAGGTGCAGTACGGCGGGCGGAAGCGGGGCCACCGAGCCGTCGGGCTCGGGTGCCGGATCGGGGATGCAGGCCGCGGCGACGTACTCGCCGAAGGCGTTCAGGGCCTCCGGGACGAGCGCGCGCTCGTTGTCCCAGTCGATGAGCCGCGCGACCCACTCCTCGGCCTCCAGCGGCCGCAGCGGCATCGGCGCTATGGCGCCGACGGCGCAGCGCACCCCGCGCCGGGCGGGGTCGAGCACGAGGGCCACGGAGGCCAGCGCGCGGCCCGGGCCGGTGCGTCCGGTCGCCTTCAGGAAGACCTGTGGGGCGTGCAGCAGCGGCACGCGCACGTAGCCGATGAGTTCACCGCCGTGCAGCATCTCCACACCGGCCAGGAGGTGCGACACCGGGATCTCCCGGCGGGCTCCGCCCGGGCCCGCGATGATCAGTGTCGCCTCCAGGGCGGCCAGCACCGGCAGCGCGTCCCCGGTGGGGGCCGCCGAGGCGATGTTGCCGCCCAGGGTGCCGGCGTTGCGGATGTGCGGCGGGCCCGCCGCGCGCGAGGCGGCGGCGAGCGCCGGGATGAGGGCCGCGAAGTCGGGGCGGCCCATGCGCGCGTGGGTGAGGCCCGCGCCGAGCAGCGCGTGGCCGTCCTGGTACTGCCAGCCACGGATCTCGCTGATCCGTCCCAGGCCCACCAGTGCGGCGGGCCTGAGCTGGCCGGAGTTGACGGCGGCCATCAGGTCGGTGCCGCCCGCGACCGGGACCGCGGCCGGCATGGCGGTGAGGGCCGCCACGGCCTCGTCCAGCGTCGTGGGCAGCGTGACGGCCTGCGCCGCCTGCGGTGCGTGCGTGGTCAAACCGGCTGCCCCTTCCCGCTGCCCCACCTGGTCCCACCTGTGTGGCCGTACGGTACGTGCTCACAGGGCGGACGTGGCAACTCTGGCACATTCTCGTGAGGCCCGAACGCGGGGGTCCGCTAGGAGGCATTCGCCCACCTCACCAGGGGGATGGTCCGTTTTCGCACGGCATCACCGGTGCATGGCGATTGCCACTCTTCGGTGACCCTTGAGGTCATTTTCCATTACTTGTTCGGGGGTGGCCCCTCGATCGGACGGCCGAGCACGCCGGGACGCTTCTGCCACGGCCGGGGTCCGGTGGGCGGCCGGTAGGCGACGCCGAGGGCGTCAAGTCGCCCGTAGTGGGCGGCCATGCGGCGCTCGAAGTCCGCGAAGTCCCGTTCCGCCGGGGCGGGCAACCGGCTCCAGGCCACCTCGGCGAAGGCCGCGAGCCGGGGAAAGGTCTGGTAGTCGACGCGCGCGCTGTCCTCCATCACCTCGGTCCAGACGTTCGCCTGGGTGCCCAGGACGTGCCCGGCCTCCTCCTCGGTGAGGCCCGGCGGTACGGGTTCGAACCGGTAGACGTCCTCCAGGGTGCGCACGAACCCGATCGGCACCGGCTCGTCCTCGCCCGGAGCCTGACGGTGGTCCAGGTACACGTACTGCTCGGGGCACATGACCACGTCGTGACCGGCCCGGGCGGCCGCGACACCGCCTCCGTAGCCACGCCAGGAGGACACCGCCGCGTTCTTCGCGAGGCCGCCCTCCAGGATCTCGTCCCAGCCGATGAGGCGGCGCCCGCGCGCGGCGAGCCACGCGTCGAAGTGCCCGATGAACCAGGACTGAAGCTCGTCCTCGCCGGCCAGCCCGAGTTCCGTGATGCGGGTCTTGGCGGCCACCGACTCCGTCCACTGCTCCTTGCGGCATTCATCGCCGCCGACATGGACGAACTGTGCGGGGAACAGCTCCAGAACCTCCTCGAACACTCCCTCGTAGAAGCGCAGGGTGGTGTCGGTGGGGGCCAGTACGTTGGAGGAGATCCCCCAGGTGTCCCAGACGGAGAGGGCGGTGGTGTCGATGACGTCGGTGTTGCCGAGTTCCGGGTATGCGGCGATGGCCGCCTGCGAGTGGCCCGGTACGTCGATTTCGGGGACGACGGTGATATGCCGCTCGGCGGCGTAGGCGACGATCTCCCGGATGTCGTCCTGGGTGTAGTAACCCCCGTGCGGCTTCTCCTCCCACAGCGGCGAGGCCCGGTGACCGAATTTCGTCCGCGCCCGCCAGGAGGCGGTCTCGGTCAGCTTCGGATAGCGCTTGATCTCGATCCGCCAGCCCTGGTCGTCCGTCAGATGGAAGTGGAAGACGTTGAGTTTGTGCGCCGCCATCAGGTCCAGGTAGCGCAGCACACCTTCCTTGGGCATGAAGTGCCGGGCGACGTCGAGAAGGAGGCCGCGCCAGCCGAAACGCGGGGCGTCGTGGATGGTGACCGCCGGAAACCTCCACTCCTCCCGGTCGGTGACGGGCGCCCGGCGGAAGGCGTCGGGGCCCAGCAGCTGCCGGAAGGTCTGGGCGCCCCAGAACAGCCCCGCCTCGCTCGCCCCGTCGATGGCGAGCACATGACCGTCGGCGGACAGGCGGTACGCCTCCGGACCGCCGAGTTCGCCGGCCAGGTTCGGGGTGATCCGCAGCAGAATGCGGTTCCCGTCGTCGGTGTGCGGCGGCAGCGGGTATCCGGTCGCCGCGCCCACGGTCGTCCGCAGCCACCGCGCGACCCGCTCGGTGCCGGCGGTCGCCTCGATCTGCGTCTCGGCGTCGATGAAGTACCCCTGGCCGCCGCCGGGCAGCGCGGCCGAGAAGCGGCTGGGCGCCGGGACCAGCCCCACGTCGAACCCGTCGAACAGCTCGTACGGAATCTCATCCATCATGCTCAATCCTTGACCGCTCCGCCCAGTCCCGAGACCAGGCGTCGCTGTACGAGTACGAAGAAGACCAGCACCGGAACCGTCATCACCGTGGACGCGGCCATGACCCCGCCCCAGTCGGGCTCGTCCGGCTTGTAGAACACCAGCAGGGCCATCGGCAGGGTCGACCGCGAGGTGTCGCTGATGATGAAGGACTTGGCGAACAGGAAGTCGTTCCAGGCCGAGATGAAGGAAAACACGCTCGTGGCCACCAGGCCGGGCAGGACGAGCGGGAAAAGGATCTGCCAGAGGAATCGCCCACGGCTCGCCCCGTCGAGGTACGCGGCCTCCTCCAGGGTCTCCGGGACCGCTTTCACGAACCCCCGCAGCATCCAGATCGCGAAGGGCAGGGAGAAGGCGATGTGGGGCAGGATCAGCGAGCCGAGCGTGTTCAGCCGGCCGAAGTCCCGCATGAGGAAGAACAGCGGGATCGTGAGGGCTTCCACGGGCACCATCTGGGCCACCAGGAACATGATCAGCAGGGTGGTACGGAACCGGAAACGGAATCGGGTGACGGCGGTCGCCGCGAGAAACGCGATCAGTCCCGAGGCGATCACCACACTGCCCGCCACCACAAGGCTGTTGGCGAAGTACCGGCCGAATTCCTGTTGCCCGAAGACCCGCCGGAAGGCGTCCAGGGACGGTGACAGCGTCCACGGCCGGGGCCGGTCGGACTCGATCTCGCCGGCCGGTTTGAAGGCGCTCAGCACCATCCAGTACAGCGGGAAGGCCACGACGACGGCGATCAGCAGCGCCGCCCCTTCCGCGCACAGCCGCCACGGCCGCCTCACAGTTCCTCCCCCCGCCGCCGCAGCAGCCGCAGGTACACCAGGGTCACGGCCAGCAGGATCAGCAGCGTCACCACGCCGATCGCCGAGCCGAGGCCGTACTGGGAGGACGCGAACGCCTCCTGGTAGGCGTACACGTTCAGCACCAGGTTCTGGCCGGCGATTCCGCCGCCGTTCGTCATGACGTAGATCTGAGTGAACACCTTGAAGTCCCAGATGACCGACTGGATGGTGACGACGGCGAGGATCGGCCGGAGCATCGGCGAGAGCACCGAGCGCCAGATCCGCCACTGCGAGGCGCCGTCCAGCGCGGCGGCCTCCAGCACCTCGGCCGGTACGGCGCGGATGCCGGCGTAGACCGTCACCATCACGAACGGGAAGGAGCACCAGACCACTTCGAGCAGGACGAGCAGGAACGCGCTGTACCGGCCGTACGTCCACGAGTGGTCCCCCAGCCCGAGCAGCCGGTTGACCGGCCCGAAATCCGGGTCGAACAGGAACAGCCACACCGTGGATCCGGTGACCGCCGGGGTCGCCCAGGCGCCGAGCGCGGCCAGCATCAGGGCCAGCCGCGGTACGGCACGCACGCGCGTGAGCAGCACGGCGAGCGCGCAGCCGACGGCGAGCGTGGACAGGACACAGGCCGCCGCGAACAGCACGGTGGCCGGCAGCACCTGCCGGAACCGCCCGTCGGAGAACAGGTCCGCGTAGTTGCCGAACCCCCGGAAGGTGGCCGGCTCCCCACCGCTGACCTGCGCCTGGGTGTACCGGAACAGGGAGATCAGGCCGAGCTGGCAGACGGGGTAGAGAAGCAGGCCGCCGATGACCACGAGAGCCGGAGCGAGATACAGCCAAGGCACACCACGATGCCGCGAGGGGCGCGGGGTCGTGACATGCGCGGCTCCACCGCGCGGGCGCGGCGAGTCCCGGCGGGCCCGCACCCGCCGGCGATCCGCACCGCCCGGGTCGGTGGGCGCGGCCACCGCCCTCATCCGGCGGAGCCGAACGCGTCGTTCATCTTCGCCGCCGCGTCCTTCGCGGCCGCCTCCACGTTCTTCTTGCCGCTGATGACCTCCTGGAACATCGTCGGCAGCACGAGCGAGGAGTCGATCCGCGACCACGCGGGCGAGGCGGGCACGAATCTCGTACCGGCCGCCAGCGTCCGCACGAAGGGCTTCACGAACGGCTGCCGGGCCGCCGCCCGCTCGCGCACGTCGGGGAACGTCGGCAGGAAACCCATCGCGTCGAACAGGGCGGACTGCGTCTTCTTCGAGGCGAGCCGCTCCATCAGGTCCACGGCGAGCGTGCGGTGCGTGGTGCTCTTCAGCACGCCGATGTTGTTACCGCCCGCGAAGGCCGGGGCGATCGAACCGGGGGCCGCTCCCGGCAGCGGTACGACCGCGTACTTGCCCTTGACCTTCCCGGCCTCCACGGCCGCGTGGCTGAAGTCACCGCCGATGGCCATGCCCGCCTTGCCCGCCGCGAACGCGGTCACCGTGTCGTTGCCGCCCATGCCGGCGCATTTGGCGGCGGGGCAGTTGGCGTCGGTGAAGAGTGACGTGTAGGCCTTGATGCCCTTGCGGGCGGCCGCGCTGTCGATCGCGGAGGCGTACGAGCCGCCTTTGCCGGTCGCCAGGTCGCCGCCGTTCGCCCAGATGAAGGGCATCGCGCCGTACGTGTAGGCGCCGCCGACGACCAGGCCGTACAGATCGGGTCTCGCGGCGCGGACGGTACGGGCCGTGCCGGCCAGCTCGGCCAGGGACCTCGGCGGTTCGAGGCCGAGGTCCCCGAAGATGTCGGTGCGGTAGTACAGGGCGCGGACGCCGACGTAGAGGGGGGCGCCGTAGACCTTGCCGTCGACGGTGACGGACTGACGGGCGGTCGGGTCGGTGTCCTCGGCCTCGCCCCAGGTGCCGAACTCCTGGGTGATGTCGAGGAGTCCCCCGTCGTGGACGTAGCCGGCGGTGTCGGTGTTGCCGTACTCGATGACGTCCGGCGCGGACCCCGGGTCGTTGAAGGCGGCCTTGACGCGCTGGGCGCGGGTCTCGACGGGGATGTACTCGACGTCGACCTCGGTGTCCTTGTGGGCCTTCTCGAAGGCGGTGACGACCGTGTCGACGACCTTCTTCTTCGGCTCGTTGCCGACCTCCTGGAAGAGCCACACCCGCAGGGTGCCGCTCTTGTCGTCCTGGTCGGAGGCGGAGTTGGAGGCGGACCGAGGGGCGCAGGCGGTGGCCACGACGAGGGTGAGCAGCGCAGCGAGCGGGGCGGACAGCTTCATGGAGCGTTCCTCCAGGGAGTTGGAGCGTGAGGCAGTTCGTTGCAGCATGTGCAATGACTGTTTCGCTCTGCACAACAGAAGGAGGCTAGGGACTACATGAACATGCCGACAAGAGGTCTCCACCACTCTGTGACCGGAAAACGCGAAAGCCCCCGGGACGCGCGTACCGCACGCGCGTCCCGGGGGCCCTCGGGGAAAACTCAGGCCGGCGGGGAGACCGCTACTTGTCGCCGCCCTTGTCGTCGCCGCCGCCGCTGCCCATGGACTCGTAGATCTCCTTGCACATGGGGCACACGGGGTACTTCTTCGGGTCGCGGCCCGGCACCCAGACCTTGCCGCACAGCGCCACGACGGGGGTGCCGTCGAGGGCGCTCGCCATGATCTTGTCCTTCTGGACGTAGTGGGCGAAGCGCTCGTGGTCGCCGTCGCCGTGGGACACCTGTGGCGTCGGCTCTACGAGGGTCCCCGTACCAGTCCCGCGCTCGGGCTCAAGAGTGCTCATACCGCCCAGGGTACTGAAGCTCACAGGCATCAGTTGAGCGAAGGGTCGTCCGGGTACGTGGCCACCATCGCCAGGTCGTTGCGCTGGCGCCGCAGCACCTCGCGCCAGAGTCTCTCCGGGGCCGGTGAGGAGACGTCGCCCGGTTCGGACTCGACCACGTACCAGGCACCTTCGGCCAGCTCGTCCTCCAGCTGGCCCGGGCCCCAGCCGGCGTAACCGGCGAAGATCCGCAGGCTGCCCAGGGCCGAGGCGAGCAGTTCCGGCGGGGTCTCCAGGTCCACCAGGCCGATCGCGCCGTG
This sequence comes from Streptomyces sp. NPDC045022, assembly GCF_056432605.1. Classification (NCBI taxonomy): domain Bacteria; kingdom Bacillati; phylum Actinomycetota; class Actinomycetes; order Kitasatosporales; family Streptomycetaceae; genus Streptomyces; species Streptomyces sp. NPDC045022. Next base: position 89,943 of record NZ_JBWKIR010000019.1, on the reverse strand, counting down.
CACCCGCCGCCAGCCGAGGGGGGCGTGGTCGCCGTTCGCCCCGCCCGGGATGACCGCCACGCCGAGCGCGGAATCCAGGGAGACCGGCCCGCCCTGGAAGACCACACCGGGCTCGCCGGCGAGATCGGCCCAGCCCTCCAGGATGTCGCCCACGTCCACGGGGGTGGGCCGGTTGAGGACGACGCCGAGAGAGCCCTCCTCGTCGTGGTCGAGAAGGAGCACCACCGCACGGTCGAAGTTCGGGTCCGCCAGGGCGGGCGTGGCCACGAGCAGCCGCCCTGTGAGCGAGGACACCTCGGTCATGCCAGACATGATCCCGCATCTTCCCCCGGTGTGGGGAGCCAATCGGGGGGACCCAGCTCAGGGGGGCGGGTGAGCGAGCCCGGCGCACGCCCCGATCGGTGACCGCATGTGCCCGGCAGAGGACGGTTCGTGTTGTGACACAGCTATGACGCGGCTGGGCGGTCCTCGGGCTTATGGGCGGGGGGTGATGGGCGATTACCCTGTCATCCCGGCCCCTGCGCACAGTGATCGGCCGGCCCCAGCCCAACTCATCGGAACGCGAGATACATGACCGTCAACGACGATGTCCTGCTTGTCCACGGCGGAACCCCGCTGGAGGGCGAGATCCGTGTCCGCGGTGCGAAGAACCTCGTACCGAAGGCCATGGTCGCCGCCCTGCTGGGCAGCGCGCCGAGCCGGCTGCGCAACGTTCCCGACATCCGTGACGTGCGGGTCGTGCGCGGCCTGCTGCAGCTGCACGGGGTGACGGTCCGTCCGGGCGAGGAGCCCGGCGAGCTGGTGCTCGACCCGACGCACGTCGAGAGCGCCAACGTGGCTGACATCGATGCCCACGCGGGCTCCAGCCGTATCCCGATCCTCTTCTGCGGTCCGCTGCTGCACCGTCTCGGCCACGCGTTCATCCCGGGCCTCGGCGGCTGTGACATCGGCGGCCGGCCCATCGACTTCCACTTCGACGTGCTGCGCCAGTTCGGCGCGACCATCGAGAAGCGCGCGGACGGGCAGTACCTGGAGGCTCCGCAGCGGCTGCGCGGTACGAAGATCCGGCTGCCCTACCCGTCCGTCGGGGCGACCGAGCAGGTGCTGCTGACGGCCGTGCTCGCCGAGGGCGTCACGGAGCTGTCCAACGCGGCCGTCGAGCCGGAGATCGAGGACCTCATCTGCGTGCTGCAGAAGATGGGCGCGATCATCGCGATGGACACCGACCGCACGATCCGCATCACCGGTGTGGACAGCCTCGGCGGCTACACCCACGCGGCCCTCCCGGACCGCCTGGAGGCCGCGTCCTGGGCCTCCGCCGCGCTGGCGACCAGCGGCAACATCTACGTCCGCGGTGCCCAGCAGCGCTCGATGATGACGTTCCTGAACACCTACCGGAAGGTGGGCGGTGCCTTCGAGATCGACGACGAGGGCATCCGCTTCTGGCACCCGGGCGGCCGCCTGAAGTCGATCGCGCTGGAGACGGACGTGCACCCCGGCTTCCAGACCGACTGGCAGCAGCCGCTGGTGGTGGCCCTGACCCAGGCCACGGGCCTGTCCATCATCCACGAGACGGTGTACGAGTCCCGCCTGGGCTTCACCTCGGCCCTGAACCAGATGGGCGCGCACATCCAGCTCTACCGCGAGTGCCTGGGCGGCTCCGACTGCCGCTTCGGCCAGCGCAACTTCCTGCACTCCGCGGTCGTCTCGGGCCCGACCCGGCTCCAGGGCTCCGACCTGGTCATCCCCGACCTGCGCGGCGGCTTCTCGTACCTGATCGCGGCCCTCGCCGCCGAGGGCACCTCACGTGTCCACGGCATCGAACTCATCAACCGCGGCTACGAGAACTTCATGGAGAAGCTGGTCGAGCTGGGCGCCAAGGTCGAGCTGCCGGGCAAGGCGCTCGGCTAGGGGCCTGCCCCAGCGGTCCCCGCAGGCCGTACTGCGGCCGTACGACGAAGGGGCGGCCCTCCGGTGATGGAGGGCCGCCCCTTTGGCGTCATCGTGCGTCACAACGCCTCGTACGCCGTCTTGTGGCGTACGAACGGCAAGATCACTTGCCCTTGGCGGCTTCCTTGAGCTTGCTGCCAGCGGTGACCTTCACGCTGTAGCCGGCGGGGATGTTGATGGGCTCGCCGGTCTGCGGGTTGCGCGCGGTACGAGCGGCACGGTGGGTGCGCTCGAAGGTCAGGAAGCCGGGGATGGTGACCTTCTCGTCGCCCTTGGCAACGATCTCGCCGACGGTCTCGGCGAACGCGGCCAGCACGGCGTCGGCGTCCTTGCGGGTCACCTCGGCGCGGTCGGCCAGCGCGGCCACCAGCTCACTGCGGTTCATGTTGTTACTCCCGTGTTTTTCTTGCCGTTGGGGTGTGCCACGCGGCGAAGCCGCCCGAGGCACTGCGATGCCGATGCGCTCGCGCCCCTGGGGTGCCCCCTGGACGAAGTCCCTGGGGGAGCATCCTGCCCCTACCTGCGGCGGGAAAGCCAATCCAGCACCCCTGGGAGTCGTGAGAACACCCTGGGGAGTCACACGAAAAGCGCCTGCTCGGCCGTCACCCTAGAGCGCGCCCGGCATCAGGTCGTTCCACGACGCGCCGGTGCTGGGGCCGCCGTGGTGATCCTCACAGCCCCGGCACGATACGACACGACGTCGTCAGGCGGTCGCCCCGGCCGCCTTCGCGGCCTCGCGGACCGCGCCGGCCACGGCGCCCGCGACCTTGTCGTTGAAGACGCTCGGGACGATGTAGTTCGGGTTCAGCTCGTCCTCGGTCACCACGGCGGCGAGGGCCTTCGCGGCGGCGAGCATCATCTCGGTGTTGACGGTACGGGACTGGGCGTCCAGCAGGCCGCGGAAGACACCCGGGAAGACCAGCACGTTGTTGATCTGGTTCGGGAAGTCCGAGCGGCCGGTGGCCACGACCGCCGCCGTCTGACGGGCGATCGCGGGGTCCACCTCGGGGTCGGGATTCGCGAGCGCGAACACGATGGCGCCGTCGGCCATCGCGGCCACGTCGTCGCCGTCGAGGACGTTGGGCGCGGAGACGCCGATGAAGACGTCGGCGCCGCGCACGGCCTCCTTCAGGGTGCCGGTCAGGCCCTCGGGGTTGGTGTTGTCGGCGATCCAGCGCAGCGGCGAGTCGGCCGTGGCGTCCACCAGGTCCGCACGGCCCGCGTGGACCACACCGTGGATGTCGGCGACCACGGCGTTCTTCACGCCGGCGGCGAGCAGCAGCTTCAGGATGGCCGTACCGGCGGCGCCGGCGCCGGACATGACGACCCGGATGTTCTCGATGGCCTTGTCCGTGACGCGCAGGGCGTTGGTCAGGGCGGCGAGGACGACGATCGCGGTGCCGTGCTGGTCGTCGTGGAAGACGGGGATGTCGAGGGCCTCGCGCAGCCGGGCCTCGATCTCGAAGCAGCGGGGCGCGGAGATGTCCTCGAGGTTGATGCCGGCGAAGCCGGGGGCGATGGCCTTGACGATCTCGACGATCGCGTCGGTGTCCTGGGTGTCCAGGCACAGGGGCCAGGCGTCGATGCCCGCGAAGCGCTTGAAGAGGGCCGCCTTGCCCTCCATGACGGGCAGCGCGGCCTTGGGGCCGATGTTGCCGAGGCCGAGCACCGCGGAGCCGTCCGTCACGACCGCAACGGAGTTGCGCTTGATGGTGAGGCGGCGGGCGTCCTCGGGGTTCTCGGCGATGGCCATGCAGACGCGGGCCACACCCGGCGTGTAGACCATGGAGAGGTCGTCACGGTTGCGGATGGGGTGCTTCGACGCCATCTCGATCTTGCCGCCGAGGTGCATGAGGAACGTACGGTCGGAGACCTTGCCCAGCGTGACGCCCTCGATGCCGCGCAGCTTCTCGACGATCTCCTCGGCGTGGGCCGTGGAGGTGGCCGCGATGGTGACGTCGATACGGAGCTTCTCGTGGCCGGACGCGGTGACGTCGAGGCCGGTCACCGAGCCTCCGGAGGACTCCACGGCGGTGGTGAGCTGCGAGACGGCGGTTCCGCTCGCGGGCACCTCCAGCCGGATGGTCATCGAGTAGGAGACGCTGGGCGCCGTTGCCATGGCCGACTTCCTCTGCTTTCACCGTGTCGCGAGTTGTGCCGTCCGATCGTCGCACCTACCGCTCAGTACGTGGTAGTCGCCCTGGGTTGCGGACGTTTTGTTCACAGCGACCGCGCAGAGGCCCGCGATTTCGGAAATTGACTTCCACCATACGAGAAACGATCAGACAAAGAAAGAGGCCCACGCCACTGGGTGACGTGGGCCTCTCATACGTTGATGACACCGACCCGCCATGCTCGCCTCGCGGCAAGTGGTCCCTCTGAGGGACGAAGGTTGGGCCCGGGGGCTTGGATCGGGCCGGTGCCACACCAAGGCTAACAAACGGATGCCGTACAGCCATTCCCGTCCGGGATGTTCGCCGGAAGTCAGTCCCTGAGCAGGTCCGGGACCCCGGCCGGGTCCGGCTCGTCCCGCTCCCCGGAGACCACCGTGAGCTGCTGGGTCGCCCGGGTCAGCGCCACGTACAGCACGCGCAGGCCGGCCGGGGACTCGTCCGCGATCTCCGCGGGTGAGACGACGACCGTGGCGTCGTACTCCAGGCCCTTGGCCTCCAGGCTGCCGAGCGCGACGACCCGGTCGCCGAGCCCGGCCAGCCAGCGGCGGGCCTCCGGGCGCCGGTTCATCGCGACGACCACGCCGACCGTGCCGTCGACCAGGTCCAGCAGCCGTTCGGCCTCGGCGCGCACGGTGTCCGCCAACGACGGGCCCACGACCGTGAAGCGCGGCTCGACCCCGGTGGACCGGACGGCCGCGGGCGCCTCGGAGCCGGGCATGGCGAGCGCGAGGACCTTGGCGGCCAGCTCGGCGATCTCGGCCGGGTTGCGGTAGTTCACGGTGAGCTGGAAGCGGCGCCGGGGGCGGGTGCCGAGGGCCTCGTCGCGGGCCTCGGCCGCCTCGTCCGGGTCGGACCACGAGGACTGGGCCGGGTCGCCGACGACCGTCCAGGTGGCGTGCCGGCCGCGGCGGCCGACCATGCGCCACTGCATCGGGGTGAGGTCCTGCGCCTCGTCCACGATGACGTGCGCGTACTCGGTGCGCTCCTGCGCGAGGCGCTCGGCCCGCTCCCGCTGGGTCTCCTCGCGCACCGGCATCAGTTCCTCCAGACCGGTGAGGTGGTCCAGCGGGTCGAGCTCGCGCCGCTTCTTCGGGCGGGCCGGGGCGCCGAGGATCGACTGCAGCTCGTCGAGCATGGCGATGTCGTGTACGGAACAACCGTCCCGCTTGAGGGAGCGGGCGACTTTGCGGACCTCGCCGGGGTTGAGGATCCGGCGGGCCCAGCGGCCGAGCCGCTTGTCGTCGGCCATGGCGGCGAGCACCGCCTTCGGGGTCAGCTCGGGCCACCAGGTGTCGAGGAACGTGATGAAGGCGTCCTCGCTCGTGATGTCCTCGTCGAAGGAGGAGCGCAGCTCGGCGGCCAGCTCCGGGTCGGTGTGCCGGGCGCCGGCGCCGGACTTGGCCCACAGGGCGTCCAGGAGCAGCTTGCGGGCGCGCGGGCGGAGCAGGTTGACCGGCGCGGTGCCGCCGAGGGCCGTATGGCGGACACGTTCCAGCTCGTCGGCCTCCAGTTCGAGGCGGCGCCCGAAGGCGACCACGCGGAGCCGGGTCGGCGCTCCGGTCCCGGTCCGCGGCACGGTGTCGTCGCCGAAGTCGTCGTCCGGCCCGGGCCGGCCGACCGGGGCACCGCCACCCGGGCCCAGTTCCAGGGCACCCCGGGCGGCCTTGCGCAGCACCTTCAGCATCCGGTACGAGCCCTTGGCGCGGGCCACGGACGGGGAGTCGTACACGGTGGCCTCCGCGCCGTCGACCAGGGAGCCGATCGCGCGGATCGCGACCTGGCCCTCCTCGCCGAGCGAAGGCAGCACGCCCTCGGTGTAGGCGACCAGCAGCGGGGTCGGGGAGACGATCAGGATGCCGCCCGCGTAGCGTCTGCGGTCCTGGTAGAGCAGGTAGGCCGCGCGGTGCAGGGCGACGGCGGTCTTGCCCGTCCCCGGACCGCCCTCCACATAGGTGACGGAGGCGGCGGGGGCACGGATGACCAGGTCCTGCTCGGCCTGGATGGAGGAGACGATGTCCCGCATGGTGTGGCTGCGGGCCTGGCCGAGGGCGGCCATGAGGGCGCCGTCGCCGATCACGGCCAGCTCGCGGCCGTCGAGCCGGGCGGTCAGCTCGGGGCGCATCAGGTCGTCCTCGACGCCGAGGACCCGGCGGCCCTTGGAGCGGATGACCCGGCGCCGTACGACCCGCCCGGGGTCGACGGGCGTGGCCCGGTAGAAGGGCGCGGCGGCGGGCGCGCGCCAGTCGATGACCAGGGGGGAGTAGTCCTGGTCGAGGACGCCGATGCGGCCGATGTGGAGGGTCTCGGCGATGTCGGCGGTGTCGTCCTCCCGTACCGCGCCCTCGGCCGGCTCCACCGCCGTGTACGCGCCGTCGGGGCCCTTCTTGCCGTCCTTGCCGAGCAGCAGGTCGATGCGGCCGAAGAGGAAGTCCTCGAACTCGTTGTTGAGCCGGTTGAGGTGGATGCCGGCCCGGAAGACCTGTGCGTCCCGCTCGGCCAGCGCGCCGGGGGTGCCCACCTGACCGCGCTTGGCCGCGTCGTGCATCAGGAACTCGGCCTCGTGGATCTTCTCCTCCAGCCGCTGGTACACCCGGTCCAGGTGTTCCTGTTCGGTGCTGATCTCTCGGTCACGGACGGAGTCGGGTGCGTCCTGTACCGAGCCGACCGCGGACTGCTGAACCTGAGCGGCCACCGGGCCCCCTTCTGACGTGCTGGGCAGCCGTCAACCGTACGCGAAGGGGACCCGGCAAAGCTACGACGCTACGCGTCCACCTGGACCAGCTTCTTTCCCTCGAAGGTCACGACCTCGAAGTGGTCGATCTCGTTCGGCTGGAAGGCCGCGGCCCCGCCGATGTACAGCGGCGTCTTCGACTCCGGTGTCTTCCCCTCCGGAATGCCGTAACCCCAGTTCGGAACGGACCAGGACGACATCGTCACCCGCTGGCCGTTCTTGGCGACCAGGACCAGGGAGCACTTGAGCGGGCCCTTGACGTTCTTCAGCTCCAGGACCGCCTGGGTGCCCCAGTCCTTCCGCGCCATGCCGACGGTGGCACTGACGTGCGTGGAGGGGTCCGTGGCCGTCGCCTTGTCGGACATGGTCTGGAAGGTGGACTGGGCCGGGGACGCGGTGACCTGCTTGCCGTCGTCCGAGCCGCTGTTCACCGCCACCGCGGCCAGCGGGCCCGCGATGATCAGCGCGGCCGCCGCCGCGATCATGTAGAAGCCGCGCCGGCGCTTCTGGGCGCGGTGCTCGGCGACCTCGTCGACCAGCTTCTCCACCAGCCGCGGGCTGGGCCTGGCCGACAGCGACTCGCCGATCGCGGGGGTGCTGCCGGAGCCGGGCAGATCCGCGAGCGCGGCCAGCATCGGTTCCATCCCGGCCAGCTCGTCCAGTTGCTGGGCGCACCACTCGCAGCCGGCGAGGTGGGCCTCGAAAGCGGTTGCCTCGGCGTCGTCGAGAATCCCGAGGGCGTAGGCGCCGACGGTCTCGTGCTCGCTCGGCACCGAAGATCCCTGACCTGGGCTCATGGGTCCAGACATACCCGGACCACCCGTGCCGAACCCTTGCATTCCCCCGTACCCGCTCATCACGCCGTCACCCCCCGCTCCTCCAGCGCCAGCTTCATCGATCGCAGGGCGTAGAACACCCGGGAGCGGACCGTGCCACTCGGAATGCCCAGCGTCTCGGCCGCCTCGTTGACCGTACGCCCCTTGAAGTACGTCTCCACGAGCACCTCCCGGTGGGCCGGGGTCAGGTCGTCGAGCGCGTCCGACAGCGTCATCAGCCACAGCGCCTTGTCGATCTCGTCCTCCGCGGGGATGACCTCCAGCGGCGACGGATCAACCTCCTGCGGCCGGGCCTGCCGGCTGCGGTGGCCGTCGATGACGATGCGGCGCGCGACCGTCACCAGCCAGGGGCGTACCGATCCGGTCGCCCGATTGAGCTGACCGGCGTTCTTCCAGGCACGGATGAGCGTTTCCTGTACAACGTCCTCGGCGCGCTGCCGATCACCGGCGACCAGCCTGAGGACATACGCAAGGAGAGGTCCGGCGTGCTCGCGGTAGAGGGCACGCATCAGCTCCTCATCAGGTTCCGAGGGCTGTGAGGACATGCGATGTCGGGCCCTCGATCCACGTTCATTGGCCACGGCCGCATCCTTGCGCACGCCCACCTCCGGTGTCCGGGGGTTCCCCCAGTCGGTCGCTCGCCCACCCGTACGGAACGGAGCCGCGTGATGTTCAAACGGAGGTGACAGTTTTCTCGGAAGTGACGTGACGAGCGGGACATGCGCGCACATTCCCACCAGGTGATCTTCACATTTCCGACACGCCGCCGGGATCGGCCGGATTGCCCGGGCGCGCCGGCCCGCAAACCCGGTGTTATGGAAATCACTCGTTTCGTTACGCGGACGCAATCCGGCAGAACGCCCGTACCGGACACTCAGGCCCGCGCGAGCGCCGCCCGGCGCCGGTGCCGGGCGACCCGCTCACGGTTGCCGCAGACCTCGCTGGAGCACCAGCGCCGGCGCCGCCCGCGGGACGTGTCCAGATACACGAGCGGGCAGTTGTCCCCCTCGCACTCCCGCACGGCCGCCCGCGCCACCGGGTCGGTGAGCAGTTCCACGGCGTCCCGGGCGAGGGCGGCGAGCAGCGCCGCGCACTCCGGCGGCCCGGCCAACTCCCGCGCCAGCGTGCCGTCCTCGCCGCGCACGGCGCGCGGGGCGGGCGGCGCGGCACGGGCGGTCTCGTTGACGCGGGCGAGCGCGCGCCCGTACGCCCGCGTGTCCACCGGGTGCGGAGCACGGACCAACTGCCCGATGTGTCCCCGCAGTTCCCGGAACCCCACGAGCCAGGAGGCATCGGCGTGGGCCAGCGGCGTGCCGGGCGGTACGAGCCCGGCGCCGGTGATCCAGGCGCACAACGGTCCCACGGCGGCGAGCCGTTCGGCCGGATGCGTGGTGGCGAGGAGATCCAGACAGAGCCGCCCGGCGTCGAACCGCGGCTCGTACGGGGGCGTGGCCGTACCCAGTGCCATGTGCCTGTCACCGCCTAGGCAGGAACCGTGCAGGAGACGTGCGGGGGACCGCGGAAGAGGGGAACCGTTGCGTCGCTCCTCTTCACAGTGCCCGCCCGCGGCGACGGCCGGAACCCCCCGTACCGGGTGCTGTTCCGCGCCCTGGACGCAGGCGCATGCGGGCGCGCGCCTCGGCCATGTCCGGGGCGGGCCCGTACCGGTTGGCTGGAAGCATGACGGAAACACGGAGCAGGGGTCTCGTCCTGGGCGCGGCCACGATCACCATGGGCCTGAGCGCCGGGGTCTTCTACATCTTCGCGTGTGCCGTGATGCCGGCCCTGGCGCGCAGCGACGACCGGACGTACGTCGAGGTCATGCGGAACATCAACACGGTCATCCAGAACCCGGTGTTCTTCCTGGCTTTCATGGGGGCGCCGGTGCTGACGGGGCTGGCGGCGTGGCAGTTGCGGCGCACGCCGTGCCGCCGGTGGGTGTGGGCGGCCCTCGCGGCGTACGTCGTCGTCCTCTTCGTCACGGTGGCGTTCAACATCCCCCTGAACAACGCCCTCGCGGCGCAGGGCGACCCGTCCGTCCTGCGGGAGCGCTTCGAGGGGCCGTGGGTGGCGTGGAACGTCGTACGGGCCGTGGCCGCGACGGTGGGCGTGGGCTTCCTGACGCGGGCGCTGACCCGGGCGCGGACCTGAGCCGTGCTCACACGTCCGAGTACTTCGCGTCCGCCGCCGGGTCCAGCGCCAGCCGGTACCCCCGCTTGACCACCGTCTGGATCAGCTTCGGGACCCCGAGAGCCGTACGCAGGCGGGCCATCGCCGTCTCCACCGCGTGTTCGTCGCGGCCGGCCCCCGGCAGCGCCCGCAGCAGCTCGGCCCGGGCCACCACCCAGCCCGGGCGCCGTGCCAGCGCCCGCAGCAGCGACATCCCCGCCGGTGGCACCGGCTTCAGCTCGCCGTCCACCAGGACCGCGTGCCCCCGGATCTCGACCCGGTAGCCGGAGACCGGCAACGAGCGCGCCCGGCCGGGCAGTTCCTGGCAGAGCAGCTGCACGAGCGGTCCGAGCCGGTACCGCTCCGGCTGCACGGTGTCCACCCCGCGTACCTGAAGGGGCAGCGCGGTGGCGGGTCCGACGCACGCGGGCAGCACGTCGTGACCGAGGGCCGTCAGCAGCTCGCCGAGCAGCCCCCGCCCCTCCGCCCGGCTGAGCAGGGAGGCCGCGGCGGGAGCGCTGGTGAAGGTGAGGGCGTCGACGCCCCGGGAGACGGCCGCGTCCAGCAGCCGGTCGAGGGGGCTGATGTCCTCCGGCGGCATCCACCGGTACACGGGCACCGGCACCACCTCCGCTCCCCCGGCCCGGAGCGCCTCCACGAACCCCGGCAGCGGCTCCCCGTGCAGTTGTACGGCGACCCGGCGCCCGTCGACGCCCTCCTCCAGCAGCCGGTCGAGCACCTCTGCCATGGACTCGCTGGACGGCGACCACTCCTCGGTCAGCCCGGCGGCCCGGACGGCCCCCTTGACCTTGGGGCCGCGCGCCAGCAGCTCGACGTCCCCGAGCCGCCCGAGCAGCTGCTCACCGAGCCCCCACCCGTCCGCGGCCTCCACCCAGCCCCGGAACCCGATGGCGGTGGTGGCCACGACGACATCCGGTGGCTGATCGATCAGCTCCTTGGTGGCGGCGAGCAGTTCACCGTCGTCGGCGAGCGGCACGATCCGCAGGGCCGGCGCGTGCAGCACGACCGCACCGCGCCGCTGGAGCAGCGCGCCCAGCTCGTCGGCGCGGCGCGCGGCGGTGACGCCCACGGTGAAACCGGCGAGAGGTCCGTGTTCGGTGTGCTGCAGTTCGTCGTCCATGGTTCTCCTAGCTGGCCCGCATACCGATCGAGCCTGTCAACGGCGCATGACAGGCTCGGTTCGGCTTCATGTCACCAGTGTTACGTCACACTTCGGCGTAGCTGAGCTGCGAGTTTGTGTCGGCCGCGGCCTCGGCTTGGGCCTGCCGGGCGGGGCGGCGAAGGTATACGGCCCAGGTGACGGCGAAACAGGCGCCGTAGAAGGCGAGGAAGGCGACAAAAGCGCCGGTGCCGGAGCCGTAGGACAGGAAGGACTGCCGGAAGGCGAGGTTGATGCCTACGCCGCCGAGCGCGCCGACGGCCCCGATGAGCCCCATGGAGGCGCCGGACAGCCGTCGGCCGTAGCGGACGGCCTCTTCGCCCGCCAGCCCCTTGGCGAAGGCCTTCGCCTGGAAGATGCCGGGGATCATCTTGTACGTCGAGCCGTTGCCGAGCCCGCTCAGCACGAACAGCACCACGAAGACGGACACGAACAGCGGCAGCGACTTCTGCATGCTGGCGACGACGAGGACGGCGGTGGCGGCGGCCATGCCGACGTAGTTCCACAGGGTGATACGGGCTCCGCCGTACCGGTCGGCGAGCCATCCGCCCACGGGCCGGATGAGGGAGCCGAGCAGCGGCCCGATGAAGGTGAGGTACGCGGACTGCAGCGGCGTCCGCCCGAACTGGTTCGTCAGGACCTGCCCGAAGGCGAAGCTGTAGCCGATGAACGAGCCGAACGTGCCGATGTAGAGGAAGGCCATGATCCAGGTGTGGACGTCCTTGGCGGCGTCCTTCGCCGCCCCGGTGTCGTTCTTGACGCAGGCCAGGTTGTCCATGAACAGCGCGGCGAGGGCGGCGGCGACGACGATCAGCGGGATGTAGATGCCGAGCAGCACGCGCGGCCCGCCGCTCGCCCCGATGATCGCGAGGGCGATCAGCTGGATGACCGGCACGCCGATGTTGCCGCCACCGGCGTTGAGCCCGAGCGCCCACCCCTTCTTCCGCAGCGGGAAGAAGGCGTTGATGTTGGTCATGGAGGAGGCGAAGTTGCCGCCGCCGATGCCGGCCAGCAGGCCGATGAGCAGGAAGGTGGAGAAGGAGGTCCCCGGCTTCAGCACGGTGAACGCCGCGATGGTGGGGATGAGGAGGAGGCCGGCCGAGATGACGGTCCAGTTCCGGCCACCGAAGATCGCCACGGCGAAGGTGTACGGGACCCGGACGACGGCGCCGACCAGGGTGACCACCGACGTCAGCAGGAACTTGTCGGCGGGAGTCAGGCCGTACTCCGGGCCCATGAAGAGCACCAGTACGGACCACATGGTCCAGATCGAGAACCCGATGTGCTCGGAGAGGACGGAGAAGAAAAGGTTCCGCCGGGCGATCTTCTCGCCCTTCTCGTTCCAGAAGACCTCGTCCTCCGGATCCCACTGCTCGATCCAGCGGCCTCCCCTGCTCGCGGCGGGGGCTGTGCTCGGGGCTGTCATGACGCCTCCACGGTGCCTCGGGGCTCGTACTCCGGTGAGTGGCTGAACCCGAAGGTAGGGAGGGCGCGTTTCCTGCCTGTGGCACTGGGTGACCGGGAAGGAACTTCGCTCTCACCTCGGGAGGGGGCGGGGTGAGAGGTCGCCGCGGTGGGGGGTGCGTCGATCGAGCGGCGGCGTCAGGCCCGCTGCGCTCCTGACGTGGCGCGTGCCCGCTTCTCCCGCGCCCCGTCGGGCCACAGCCTCGGCTTCCGCTTCGCGGCCAGGTCCTCGACCCAGCCGAACCAGACGACGCAGCCGCAGATGAACAGCCAGGTGATGGCCAGGACCGGCCAGGGGCTCTCCAGCAGCCAGGAGAAGTGCAGGTACATCACGTCGAACTGCCACAGCTGGTCCCACAGCGTGGCGGCGACGAGGATGCACAGGTTGTGCCAGAGGTAGATCGTCACCGCCCGGGAGTTGAGCAGGGTGATCAGCCGGTCGAAGGGGCGCAGCCGGCGGGGCCAGTCGGTCCAGGACGGGCTGATGTGCAGGAGCAGCAGCACGGTGGCGAAGGACCACAGGGACTGGGCGAACGGGATGTCGTCCAGATCGTGCCCCTCCTTGAAGCCGTGGCTGAGGGCGTACCACAGACCGAAGGCGGCGACGATCGGGGCCACCGAGGGGACGACGTAGCGGGGGACGCGCCGCAGCACGCCCTCCTGGTGTGCCATGCCCAGGATCCAGCAGGCGCCGAAGGTGCTGAAGTCCGTCAGGGCGGACGGGATGCGCTCCCCGGGCAGGGTGAGGTAGCCGAACTCGAAGGCCGCGGCGAGGGCGATCGGCGACAGGATGGTCGCCCACGGCAGCGCCCGCAGGGCCTTGAGCAGGAACGGGGAGAGCAGGACGTACCAGAGGTAGGCGCGGATGTACCAGAGCGGACCGGCCAGTTCGGATCCCCAGTCCTCGCCGAGGATGCCGTGGATGCCCTTGAGGCCCTCGGCGTACGGCGGATCGCTCAGCGGCAGGATCCAGAAGCCGAGGTGGAGCCACCACCAGCCGGGGTGGCCGTCGTCGTGCGGACCCCAGCCCTGCAGCACCATGCCCGTCACGCCGAGGGCGCCGAGCAGCCACAGCGGGGGGAGCAGGCGGCGCAGCCGGCTGCGGACGACCTGCAGCGGCGGGCGCTTGAGCGAGCGAGCCATGAGGTTGCCCGCGAGGGCGAACATCACGCCCATGGAGGGGAACACGACGGGCAGCCAGGCCCAGCCCATCAGGTGGTAGAAGACGACGCGGAAGAGGGCCACCGCGCGCAGGAAGTCGAAGTACCGGTCGCGCACGGGCGTGCGTCGCTGCTGCTCCGGCCGCGGAGGAGAAGTGGGCTCGCCGGTGCCGGACGGCAGGGTGGGAACGGTCACGTGCTGGGCTTCCTGGGTGGTCGTCGTCGGTGCCGGCCGGCGCGCGAAGGACGCGGCCGGCTGCCCGTCCCGCGCCGGGCGGGGCTCGAAGGGCGAGGTGGTCATCCGGTCGGCCGCCCGCCCATGACGGGCCGGCTCTGGACGGGCGGTGCCGGGGGTGCGGCCACGCCGCCCTTGCGGCGCAGCTTCTGCCAGCGCAGGCGGCCGCCGGTGAGCGCCGTGATCCAGGACTGGAGCAGCACGACGTACATGAGCTGGCGGTAGAGGATCTGTTGCAGGGGCAGCGAGATCAGCGGGGTCAGCGGCTCGCGGTCCAGCCGGAACGCGTAGGCCGCGCACACCGCCTGGATCCCGAGGACGGCGGTCCAGGCCCCGATCGTCTTCTGGGTCGGGCCGAACACCAGCCCGTAGACGAGGAAGATGTCGATCAGCGGGGCCAGGAGCGGGGCGAGGACCATGAAGAGCGCCACCAGGGGCAGCCCCACCCGGCCGAACCGCCCGGAGGGGCCGCGCTCGAACAGGGCGCGGCGGTGCTTCCAGATCGCCTGCATGGTGCCGTACGACCAGCGGTAGCGCTGGGACCACAGCTGCTGGACGGACTCGGGCGCCTCGGTCCAGGCGCGCGCGTTCTCGGCGTACACCACGCGCCAGCCGTCCCGGTGCAGCGCCATCGTGATGTCGGTGTCCTCGGCGAGGGTGTCGTCGCTCATGCCGCCGACGCGTTCCAGGGCCGAGCGGCGGAAGGCGCCGACGGCACCGGGGATCGTCGGCATGCAGCGCAGGACGTCGTACATGCGGCGGTCGAGGTTGAAGCCCATCACGTATTCGATGTGCTGCCAGGCGCCGATGAGCGTGTCCTTGTTCCCGACCTTGGCGTTGCCGGCGACGGCCCCGACCCGCGGGTCGGCGAAGGGCTGGACGAGTTCGCGGACGGTGGCCGGCTCGAAGACCGTGTCGCCGTCCATCATGACGATCAGGTCGTGCCGGGCGTTGGCCAGACCACGGTTGAGGGCGGCCGGTTTGCCCGCGTTGAGCTGACGGATCACGCGGACGCCGGGCAGCCCCAGGCCTTCCACGATCCGTGCCGTGCCGTCCGTGGAGCCGTCGTCGATGACGAGGACCTCGACGGGGTGCTCGCTCCGTGTCAGCGAACGGACCGTGTTCTCGATGCACTTGGCCTCGTTGTACGCCGGGACCAGCACCGACACGGGTTCGGTCACCGGGTGATCGCCCCAGCGGAAACCACGGTGCCGGATCCGGCGAGCATGTACGCCGGACAGCAGGAGCATCAGGCCGAACCGCCCGAACACCAGGAACCCGATGACCGCGAGGCCCACGACGAGGGCGTCGGTGATGTGGTCCGACGCCCGTACCAGGAAGATCCAGGCCTTCCCCTTCCACAGGCCGAGGCCGGTGACCGGGGTGTCCGCGCTCGGGGCGTGCAGTGCCTCGGTGAGCGTCTGGAACTCATAACCCCGCTGCTGCAGTCGGGGCAGGTACCGGTCCAGGGCCTGGACCGTCTGGTGGCGGTCGCCGCCCGAGTCGTGCATGAGGACGACCGCGCCCCTGCCGCCCTTGGGGGTGGCGTTGCGGATGATCGCGTCGACGCCCGGCTTGCGCCAGTCCTCGCTGTCGGTGTCGTTGACGACCGTGAGATAACCGCGGCTGCCTATGTACTCGGTGACCGGCCAGGACGCGTTGTCCATGGCATCGGCGGAGGAGGAGTACGGCGGCCGGAACAGCGAACTGCGGATGCCGGCCGCTCCGGCGAGCGTCAGCTGGTTCTGGGAGAGCTCCCAGTCGATGCGCTTCTCGGAGTGGTACGAGAGGTCGGGGTGGTTGAAGGTGTGCAGGCCGACCTCGTGGCCCTCGTCCACGATGCGCCGGACGAGGTCCGGGTAGCGCGAGGTCATCGTGCCGGTGACGAAGAAGACCGCGTGCGCGTGGTGCTTCCTCAGGATGTCGAGGACCTGCGGGGTCCAGTTCGGGTCGGGGCCGTCGTCGAAGGTGAGGACAATGCGGTGGCCGGGCACCGACAGGCTGTCCGTTCGCCCGCCCCGGGTGTCGATGACCGGGCCGCCTTCGAGGATCTTCCGAGGCACCTTGTCGCTCGCCGCCGCGGGCCGCACGCGGTGGTCGGCGAGGATCTCACTGTGCACGTATCCGCGCAGCATGAGCATCGCCAGGGTCGCGCACAGGACCAGGGTCGGGAGCAGATAGCGCAGCGGGAGCCGGGGGCGCCGGGCGGGTGGTGGGGTACGGCGACGGGAACGTCTTGCCATCAGAGGGTGTTTCCCCTGGTCAGAGAGTGATCTTGGGGTGCGGGAACCGGTGCCGTCCGGCGGGGGTGCCCTTGCCGCGCGACGCCGGCGGCGAGGCAACGGAGGAGGCGGGGCCCCCGGGCGTGGACGGTGCCCGGGAGGCGCCGGCGGAAGGGGCCGACGCGGAGGGGGAGTTCTCCGTGACGCTCACGGTGCCGGTCTCGGCGGAGGCAGCGGCCGCCGGCCCGGAGGTGCCGGCCCGGCGGGACGTTTCGGCACCCGGTCCGGCGGTGGCGCTCTTCGTGGGGGGCGCGGCCGGACCGGTCGCCGCGCCGGTTCCCGGGGAAGTCTCGGCGTGGGAGGCCCTGGGCAGCGGCGAGGTGTCGAGCTGGCTGGCGGGCTTCTCCTCGTTCTGGCCCGGCACCGGCAGCCACGGCGCGTCGGAGCTGCCGGACATCAGGGTGGCGACGATGACCACGGCGTAGGCGGCGCAGGCGACGGCGACGAACAGGCCGAGGCGGCGGAAACGGCGGCTGCGGCGGCCCGACTCGTCGACGAAGACCGGTCCGTCGACGTCGGTGCCGCGCGCGGCGCCGGCGACCGGGGTCAGCCGGACGTCACCGAGCTGGACGGCGTCGAGCTGCACCGTCACCTCGTGCGGGTCGTGGGTGGGGTCGGCGGCCGTCCCGGCGGTGGTGCGGGGGCCGCCTTGCGCGGAGCGGGGCGCGCTCCGCGTGGGCTCGCCCCCGGGATCGCGGACGGCGCCGGCGGGCTTGGGGAAGCCGTTCGCACCGCCGGCGTCCCGGCCGGCCGAGAGGGCGAACAGCGCGAGGGTCTGCTCGGTTTCGGCCACCGGGGGCAGGGTCCCCGGGAAGGCCCGGGTGCCGGCTCCGGCCACCGGCAGGTCCCGCATCGCGGATGCGACTTCGGGCTCCTGCGGTTGGGCGTCTTCTCGCCACTCTTTCACGCGCGCACATCCCCCCACGGGATTGTTCCGGGTGCGCTGACGACTCCGGGCACCCGTCGACCGAACCAGGCCCCCACCCGGCCCGAGCGCCCCATTACCACACCGTGCCCGGGCCATGAATGTAGCGCACGCGGAGGAGTGGTGCGCGCCACGTGTCACTTATGCACACTCATCACACGATCATCGATGGCTGAAATCCATCCATCGGCGGGCCGTCGCAGCCACATGTGGGCCCGTGCGACCTCGGTCGCCGCCCCGCGCAGCGCGTCCAATCCCGGATGGACCAGTCCCTTCCGCCAGACCAGGGAGACGGGTGAGAGCGGGACGGGCTCGACGAGGGGCCGCCTTACCGTGCGGGGCATGGCCGGAAAGTCCACGACGGCCAGCACCGGATTGCGGGTCTTGGCCATGACCCGCTCGAACTCCTCGTCCCCGACGGCCATCGGAACGGGTGAGGCCAGCCGGATGCCATGCTCTTCGAACAGGCGATGTGCCAGGTCGGTCCACTCCCGGGTGCGCGGGTTCCCGGCACCGGCGTACACCTCCTCCCCGGCCAGCGCGGCCAGCGGCACCGCCGGCAGGGCGGCCAGGTGGTGGTCCTCCGGCAGGATGACGGCCATCGGCTCCCAGCGCACCGGCTGGTGATCCAGGCCGGACCGCAGCGCCGGGTCCAGGCCGGCGAAACGGCCGAAGGAGGCGTCCAGCCGGCCGGCCAGCAGCTCGGCGGCGGCTCCGGTGAGGCCGCTCTCGTAGCGGGCCATCAGCTCGCAGCCGGGAGCGAGTTCCCGGGCCCGGTGCAGCACCCGGCGGCCGGTGACCAGACCCGGCGTGTTGAGGTCCACGAGCAGCCGACGGGCCTGCCCGAACGCGGCGAGCAGATCGTCCTGGGCGGCCAGGACCCGCCGGGCGTGTGGCAGCAGGCGCTCACCGTCGGCGGTCGGCGTCACCTGCCTGGTGGTCCGCACGAACAGCTCCACGCCCAGCTCCCGTTCCAGCCGCCGTACGTCCCGGCTGAGCGCCTGCTGGGCGACGTACAGGCGGGCGGCGGCCCGGGTGAAGTGGAGTTCCTCGGCGACGGCGACGAAGGCGCGCAGCAGGCGGGGGTCCATGTGAGCGGGAGCGGGCATGGCGGCGAACTTACAACACAGGCGCGTCAATCGGCCCCGAGAAGGTGTTGGACCCCGTGATCCACTCCGGGCGATCGTGGAGTCATGCCGCACCAGACCACCGAAGACCGGCGCATACCGGCCGCAGCACCGCGCGGGACCGGGTACCGCCGCCTGTTCCGCCTCCCCGGCGTCCGCGCCTTCACCACCGGCAACCTCCTCGCCCGTGTGCCGATGGGGATGTTCAGCGTGAGCGCCGTCGTGATGATCGCCGGTTCCCGGGGCTCGTACGCCCTGGCCGGCGCGGTCACCGCGGCCGGTCTCGCCGCGACCGCGCTGGCCGGGCCGTGGATCGCCCGGCTCGTCGACCGGCACGGGCAGGCCCGGGTCGCCGTACCGGCCACGCTCGCCTCCGTGCTCGGCAGTCTCGCCCTGCTGCTGTGCGTGCGCTACGACGCCCCCGACTGGACCCTGTTCGCCGCCTACGCGGCCACCGCGGCGACCCCCAACATCGGCGGTCTGTCCCGCGCCCGCTGGGCGCATCTGCTGCGCGACGACCCGGGCGCGCTGCACGCCGCGAACTCCTTCGAGCAGGCCGCCGACGAGCTGTGCTTCATGCTCGGGCCGGTCCTCGCCTCCTTCCTGACCGGCACGTTCTTCCCGGAGGCGGGCACCCTCGCCGGGGCGGTGCTGCTGCTGTCGGGCATGCTGCTGTTCACCGCGCAGCGGGCGACCGAGCCGCCGGTCCAGGCCCGTTCGAAGGCGCCGTCACCGCTGCGCAGCCCGGGCGTCCCACCGCTGCTGGCCTGCTTCACGGCCACCGGCGCGGTGTTCGGCTCGATGGAGGTCGTCACGATCGCCTACGCCGACGCGCAGGGGCACCGGGCGGCGGCCGGTGTCGTGCTCGCGCTCCAGGCGGCGGGCTCGTGCGCGGCGGGGCTGATGTACGGGGCGCTGAAGCCGGCCGGCCTCGGCCTGACCCGGTGCCTGGCGGCGATGGCCGCGCTGATGACGCTGCCCTGGCTGTCCGCCACGCTCACCGGCTCCCTTCCGGTGCTGGCGGGGACGCTGCTGGTGGCGGGCATGGCGACCGCGCCGACCATGGTGACGGCGATGACCCTGGTACAGCGGCGTACCCCGGCCGACCGGCTCAACGAGGGCATGAGTCTGGTGGTGACCGGGCTGCTCACCGGCATCGCCTGCGGGTCGGCGACGGGCGGCTGGGCGGCCGAGCACCTCTCCCCCGGAGCCGCCTTCACGGTCCCGGCCGCGGCGGCCTGCCTCGCCCTGCTGATCAGCGCGGCCACGAGCTGCGTACGCCGGTCCCGGCCGGCCGCCTGACCCGAGCCACCCGCTCTCTCCGTCACCGCCCGCCGTGCGGGGAGACACCGGCCTCCTGGAGGATCAGGCCGGCATCGCGGCGATCCGCGCGACGGTTCTGCGCAGGATCAGCAGGTGGCGGACGGTGCGGATCCGCCAGGCGGTGAAGGCGAGGATGACGACGCCCGTGAGGGTGGGCCACTTCCAGTCTCCGGAGGTGTCCTGGAGGGCGGTGTGAGCGGCTGGGCCGTCGACGCGGGCGGCCAGGGTGGCGTCGGGCAGGTCGTCGAAGATGCCGTCGATCGCGATGCTGCCGATGCTGACGGTGTGGTCCTCGGCCTCGAACGAGCCGCTGCACGCCCAGCCGTCCTGCCACAGGTCGTCCCAACCGCCGGAGGCGCGGTCGCAGTGCGCGACCCGGACGGTCCCGGCGACCCCGGTGAGCTCGCCGTACCCGTGCAAGCCGCCCATGACGGCCAGGAACAGTCCCGCACACAGCCCGACGACGGCGAGGCTGATCTCGCGGGGCAGGGGTGGCAGGAGCCGGAGCAGGAACATCACAGGTGTGTCCTCCGCGGGCGGACGGGGCGGGTGCGCTCGGACGGTGCCGGCCGCCGGCGTCCCCCCGGATGACGCCTGCACGCGGGATCATGCCATGAGCATGCCGAGAGCGGCCGGGGTTTCGCATGACGAAGGCCCCGCCGCTCGAAGCGACGGGGCCTACGCCCACATGGGTTGGGATGCTCGGGAGCCTCCCGATCGTGGAGATGGCGGGAATCGAACCCGCGTCCAACGGTGCGGAATCAGGGCTTCTCCGTGTGCAGTTCGCTGTGATTTTCTCGGCCCCGGCGATCACGCGAACAAGTCGCCGACGGGCCCAGTCACTGTTTGGTTTCCCTCTTCACCCCGTGACCGGGATCAAGGTTTAGTTCCCTAGCTGATGCCAGGATCCGGGTCGGGAACAGCCCCGGGCTGACACTCCTGTGAGAGTTCGCTTAGCTGCTAATTAGGCAGCGAGGGCGAACGAGGAGGAATCGCGCTTGGTGTTGGCGATTATTTTTTGCGACATATGGTTTACGAGATCATTGCCGCTTCCTCGACACGCTTCCCCTGCTTCGACAGCCGCTGTCGAAACCGATCATCCCCATGTTGATTTTTCAACACCCTCCGTGGAGGGCGCGCGCACCCGCTGTGGAGTGCAGTGCCATCGTACGTGACCAACACGCGACAGTGCCAGCCTATTCCCGGCGGGCCGGTCAGCCGCCCCGCTGTTTGCGCTTGACCGCCGCGATCGCGCGGTCCGACTCCCGCCGGTCCTGCTTCTCCCGCAGGGTCTGCCGCTTGTCGTACTCCTTCTTGCCGCGGGCCAGGGCGATCTCGGCCTTCGCCCGGCCGTCCTTGAAGTACAGGGCGAGGGGCACGATCGTGTGACCCGTCTCCTGGGACTTGGACTCCAGCTTGTCGATCTCCTCGCGGTGCAGGAGCAGCTTGCGCTTGCGGCGCACGGAGTGGTTGGTCCAGGTGCCCTGGCTGTACTCGGGGATGTGGGCGTTGTGCAGCCACGCCTCGTTCCCGTCGATCTGGACGAAGCCGTCGGTCAGCGAGGCGCGTCCCTGGCGCAGCGACTTCACCTCGGTACCGGTGAGCACCAGGCCGGCCTCGTAGGTGTCGATGATCGCGTAGTCGTGCCGAGCCTTCTTGTTCTGCGCGACGATCTTGCGCTTGCCGTCCTTGGCCGTCTTCGCGGCCCCTCCGCCCTGCTTGGGCTGGGACTCCTTCGGTACGTACATTCCCTTGCTCATAGTGCCGACCATTTTCGCACCACGGTGGGGGTGCGGGGGAAGCGCATTAACGGGGACCTACGAGGGGTCGCCGAGCCCCGTGAGGACCGTCTCGGCGCGCTGCAGGGCCCCGGCCCCCGCATCCAGGTCGGGGGTGATGCCCCGGCCGTCGACCGCGTGCCCGGAAGGGGTGCGGTAGTGGCCGACGGTCAGCTCGGCCACCGAGCCGTCGGGGAGTTTCGTCGGCATCTGGATGGAGCCCTTGCCGAAGGTGCGGGAGCCGATCACCACCGCGCGCCCCCGGTCCTGCAGGGCGCCGGTGAGCAGCTCGGCCGCGCTCATCGTGCCGCCGTCGACGAGGGCGACCAGGGGCCGGGCGGTGTCACCGCGGGAGTCGGCGTGCAGGGCGCGCTGGGCGCCGTCGACGTCGTAGGTGGCGACCAGGCCGCCGTCGAGGAAGGCGGAGGCGGTG
Organism: Streptomyces sp. NPDC045022; assembly: GCF_056432605.1. Lineage (NCBI taxonomy): Bacteria > Bacillati > Actinomycetota > Actinomycetes > Kitasatosporales > Streptomycetaceae > Streptomyces > Streptomyces sp. NPDC045022. Next base: position 68,176 of record NZ_JBWKIR010000019.1, on the reverse strand, counting down.
TCCACGGCCTCGGTGACCAGGCCGCCGGAGTTGCCCCGCAGGTCGAGGACGATCCCGGCATCGTCCGGGGCCTCGCGCAGGGCCGAGCGGACGGCGTCGGCGGAGCCCTTGGTGAACGCGGCGATCTTGATGACGGTGACCCCGCCGGGCATCCTGCGGACGGTCACGGAGTCGGTGGACAGCCGGGCGCGGTGCAGCCGCTCGGTCCACGCGCGTGTGCCGCGCTGCAGGCCGAGGGTGACCGTCGTACCGGCCGGGGCGTCCTCGGCGTCGCCGCGCAGCGAGGAGACCACCTCGGTGACCGGCCGGCCGTCGACCTTGCGGCCGTCGACGCTGCGCAGCCGGTCGCCCTTGCGGATCCCGGCGGCGGCCGCGGGCGAACCGGACTGCACCCGCGTCACCTCGATCCGGCCGTCCCGCTCACGCCGTGCCGACAGGCCGACGCCGGTGTACCGGCCGTCGAGGGCCTCCTGGAACTCCTCGTACTCGCCCTCGGAGTAGACGGCGCCCCACCGGTCCCCGCTGCGGCTGACGGCACGCTCGGCGGCCTCCATCGGGGACTTGCCGTCGGCCATCGCCTCGGCGGCGGCCCGCTGCACGGCCTCGTGCCGGGTGCCCATGCCCACCGGACCGGCGACGGCCTTCCGCGCGGGGTGCCCGGACTCCGGGAAGGATCCGGTGGCGGCGCCGGCGACCAGCACGCCGGCGAAGACCAATGTCAGGGCAGCCCCGCGGCGGATGCGACGGGGCTGGCGGAACAGGTCACGGCCTGACATGGCGGTGAGTCTAGGACAACGCGAAGGGCCGTACGGCCGGTTGCTCGTACGGCCCCCTTGGCATGCGTCACACCTTGAGGTACTTGCGCAACGCGAAGAACGCCGCCAACGCGGGCATCAGCACGCTCGTGGCGAGGATCAGCGGCAGCTTGGTCAACACCGCGTCCCAGCCAACGAAGTTGATCAGCGTGAGCTTGTTGGACAGGGCCATGCCGTGGTCGATCGTGAAGTACCGGCCGATCACGAGGAACACGCAGGCGAGGCTGCCGCCGATGAGACCGGCCACGGCCGCCTCGGCGATGAACGGCGCCTGGATGTAGAAGCCCGAGGCACCGACCAGGCGCATGATCCCGGTCTCACGCCGTCGGCTGAACGCCGAGACGCGCACGGTGTTGACGATCAGCAGCAGCGCCACGAGCAGCATCAGCGCCATCACGCCGAGCGCCGCCCGGTTCATCAGGCCGAGCAACTGGAAGAGGTTGTCCAGGATGCCCTTCTGGTCCTGCACCGACTGCACGCCGTCCCGACCGTTGAACGCGGACGCGATCACCTGGTACTTCTGCGGGTCCTCGAGCTTGATCCGGTACGACTCCTGCATCTGGTCCGGCGTGAGCGAGCCGGCCAGCGGGGAGTTGCCGAACTGCTCCTTGTAGTGCTTGTAAGCCTGGTCCTGGGACTCGTAGGTGACCCTCTCGACGACCGGCATCTTCTTCAGGTCGGCGAGGATCTGCTTCTTCTGGTCCTCGGTGACCGCGCCCTTGGCGCAGTTGACGTCCGAATCGGCGTCGTGCTTGTTGCACAGGAAGATCGAGACGTTGACCTTGTCGTACCAGTAACCCTTCATGGTGCTGACCTGATCACTCATCAGCAGTGAGCCGCCGAAGAGCGCCAGCGACAGGGCTACGGAGACGATGACGGCGAAGGTCATCGTCAGATTGCGGCGGAGACCGACACCGATCTCCGACAGGACGAACTGGGCGCGCATGGCGTCTGGTCAAGCCTTTCGGTCGTGAACTTGCTTCAGTGCTGGTAGCCGTAGACGCCGCGGGCCTGGTCGCGGACGAGGCGGCCCTTCTCCAGCTCGATGACGCGCTTGCGCATCTGGTCCACGATGTTCTGGTCGTGCGTCGCCATGATGACGGTGGTGCCCGTCCGGTTGATGCGGTCGAGCAGCTTCATGATGCCGACGGAGGTCTGCGGGTCGAGGTTGCCGGTGGGCTCGTCGGCGATCAGCAGCTTGGGCCGGTTGACGAAGGCCCGCGCGATGGCCACGCGCTGCTGCTCGCCACCGGACAACTCGCCCGGCATACGGTCCTCCTTGCCGCCGAGCCCGACCAGGTCGAGCACCTGCGGCACGGACTTGCGGATCTCGCCGCGGGACTTGCCGATGACCTCCTGGGCGAAGGCCACGTTCTCCGCGACCGTCTTGTTCGGCAGGAGCCGGAAGTCCTGGAAGACCGTCCCCAGCTGGCGGCGCATCTGCGGCACCTTCCAGTTGGAGAGACGCGCGAGGTCCTTGCCCAGCACATGCACCTGACCGTGGCTGCACCGCTCCTCGCGGAGGACGAGCCGCAGGAAGGTGGACTTTCCGGAGCCGGAGGACCCCACGAGAAAGACGAACTCGCCCTTCTCCACCTCCAGGGATACATCCCTCAGGGCGGGGCGGGTCTGCTTGGGGTAGACCTTGGAGACGTTGTCGAATCGGATCACGGGTGCACCACGGGTCGCCGGGGGTAGATGAGCGTGACCATACGCGAACCCGGTGTGCAAGTGCAGTCGCAGGTTGCAGTTGGGCAAGACTTGTACGTTTTTGTACCGGCCTCTGTTCTCGCCCCACTCTTCCGGGGCCCCGCGCACGCTCCGCGGGAACCTGGCACAGTGGAGGGGGAACGTTCCCGTTCCCGTGAGCGTTGTACGAGTGATGGCGGGTGCGAGGAGGGCGAGCGCATGACGTACGACCGGTTGGTGTGCGCGAACTGCGCGGCGCCCGTGAGCGAGGGCCGGTGCCCGGTGTGCCGTGCCAACCGCGAGCGGTTGCAGCAGGAGGGCTTCTTCGGAGGCCTGAACCCGATGGCGCTGATCGCGCTGCTGGCGGTGCTGATCGCCGCGGTGGCGCTGCTGGCGCACCAGACCGCGTAGGCAGGCAGCGAGCCCGGAAGCGGCGAAGGGCCCGGAGCGCCAAGCTCCGGGCCCTTACGTCTGTGGCGCGCGCGCAGCGCGTGACCGTACGGCTACGGTCAGGCGGCCGCGCCGCCCCGGCCGCCGGCCAGGCGCGGCAGGACACGGAAGCCGATACCACCGGCGATCATCGTCGCGGCACCGATGAGCAGGAACGCGGTCTGACCGGCACCGGTCTCGGCGAGCTGCTTGTCACCGCCCTGGGGCGTGGTGTCGGAGCCGGTGTCGGTGAGGGCCGAGGTGCCCTCCTCCTGGGAGGTGTTGTTGTTGCCACCGTCGGGGGTGGTGTGGTTGCCCCCGGTGGTGGAGCCGCCGTCGCCGGAGCCACCGGTGCTGCCCGAGCCACCGGTGCTGCCCGAGCCGCCGGTGGAGCTGGAGCCGCCCGAGGTGCTGGAGCCACCGGTGGAGGTGGAGCCGCCATTGGAGCCGGAGCCACCGTTGGTGCCGGTACCGCCGTCGGTGCCGGTGGTGCCGGTACCACCATCGGTGCCGGTACCGCCGTCGGTGCCGGTGGTCCCAGTGGTGCCGGTACCGCCGTCGGTGCCAGTGGTGCCAGTGGTGCCGGTACCGCCGTCGGTGCCGGTGGTCCCAGTGGTGCCGGTACCGCCGTCGGTGCCGGTGGTGCCAGTGGTGCCAGTGGTGCCAGCGGTGCCGGTACCGCCGTCGGTGCCAGTGGTGCCAGCGGTGCCGGTACCACCGTCGTTGCCGGTACCGCCGTCGGTGCTCGTGCCACCGATGACACTGCCGCCGATGCCGCCCTCGGTCACGCCGACAGAGGCGCCGCCGTCGGTGCCCTCCGTACCGCCAGTGGTGCCCTCGGTGTCGCCACCGTCCGTGGTCACGCCGATGCTGATCGGACCCGCCTGGACATCGAGGTCCAGGGCAGAGGCCGCACCGGCTGCGGTCAGCGACGCACCGGCCGCGATCACGGCGCCGGCGGCTATCCGCGCGACCCGGATCCGCGTCTTCTTCGTCATATGGTTGCTACCCCCAGTAGCTGTTCGTCAATGAGGCGGAGCGTGGGGCTTGCCGTGATCGACGGAGGCAGCTGGGTGACGAAATCCGCGCGTCAACTCGATCCCCCGGTTCACATGCGCCCCTTGAGTACGCATGCCGCCCTTTACCCTCGCGATTTTTCAAAGCAACGTCAAGGCCGTTGCGGGCGCATTGTCCGATGGAAGGACATTTGCGGGGAGTTGAAGCCTGTGAGTGTGATGTAAAACCCAGACAAACGACAACTGCCGCCTCCCGGGCGGCAGTTGTCATGTCGACAAAGTTACTTCGCCTGCTGCTTGCGCCAGCGAATACCGGCCTCCAGGAACCCGTCGATCTCGCCGTTGAAAACGGCCTCCGGGTTGCCCACCTCGTGGTCGGTGCGCAGGTCCTTGACCATCTGGTACGGGTGCAGCACGTACGAACGCATCTGGTTGCCCCAGGAGTTGCCGCCGTCGCCCTTGAGGGCGTCCATCTTGGCCTGTTCCTCCTGCCGGCGCCGCTCCAGCAGCTTGGCCTGCAGGACGTTCATCGCGGTGGCCTTGTTCTGGATCTGCGACCGCTCGTTCTGGCAGGAGACCACGATGCCGGTGGGCAGGTGGGTGATGCGGACGGCGGAGTCGGTCGTGTTGACGCCCTGGCCGCCGGGCCCGGAGGACCGGTAGACGTCGATCCGCAGCTCGCTCTCGTCGATCTCGACGTGGTCGGACTGCTCGACGACGGGCAGCACCTCGACACCGGCGAAGGACGTCTGGCGGCGCCCCTGGTTGTCGTAGGGCGAGATGCGCACCAGGCGGTGCGTGCCCTGCTCGACGGAGAGGGTGCCGTAGGCGTAGGGGGCCTGGACGGCGAAGGTGGTGGACTTGATGCCCGCCTCCTCCGCGTACGACGTCTCGTAGACCTCGGTCTTGTAGCCACGCTGCTCGGCCCAGCGCAGGTACATGCGCTGCAGCTTCTCGGCGAAGTCGGCGGCGTCGACGCCACCGGCCTCGGCGCGGATGTTGACGAGCGCCTCACGGGCGTCGTACTCACCGCTCAGCAGCGTCCGGACCTCCATCTCGTCCAGCGCCTTGCGCACAAGGGTCAGCTCGGACTCGGCCTCGGCGCGGGTGTCCGGGTCGTCCTCCTCCTCGGCCATCTCGAAGAGGACCGAGAGATCGTCGATCCGCCCGCGCAGCGCTTCCGCCTTCCTGACCTCGGCCTGGAGGTGGGAGAGCTTGCTGGTGATCTTCTGCGCCTCGTCCGGGTTGTCCCACAGGGACGGCGCGGCCGCCTGCTCCTCGAGCACGGCGACGTCTGCCCTCATCTTGTCGAGGTCCAGGACGGCCTCGATCGACTCCATGGTCGAGGAGAGGGACTTCAGCTCTTCGGATACATCGACGACTGCCACGCCTCCAGCGTAACGGCTCCGCCGGGCGCCGAGAGCAGGGTGCGCGCAGCCGACCGAGCACCCGGCGCCGGGGCGGGCCCCACCGGGGGCCGCCGCCCCGGGACCCCCGCTCCGGCCCTGAGAGGGGCCACGTCCTCGAACGCCGGACCGGGGACACCCCCTTGGGCTCAGGGGGCCGGCGGGCCGGGGCTCAGGGGGCCGATGTGCTGTGGGTGTCCTGGGCCGGCTGGTCGTCGCCGCCGGAGGAGATCCACCAGGCGCCGACGCCCACGACCGCCGCCACGGCCACCCCGGCCACGCCCAGCGTGATCCGGCGCCGCCGGACAGCCACCCGGTGCCGGGCCGAGCCCGGCCGGGGCGCGCCGGGTGCCCGCGGCGCGCGCGCCGTCCCGTGGGCGCCGCCCGCCAGCTCGTCCGGCCCCGGCACCCGCATCGAGGTGTGGGTGTCCCGGTTGGAGTCCGGTTTGGCCCCGGGGACCAGGGACACCGCTCCGCGCCGCCGTTCCGGCTCCCCACCGGGCGGAGCCGACGGCACCGGCTCGTCCGCGGCCTCCTCGGGGAGGTCCGGCTCGTCCACGTCCAGCGGTGGCATCCCGGCCAGCGTCGGCAGCTGCTCGCGCAGCCGCGCCGCCAGCTCCGAGGCACGCAGCCGGGAGGCGGGCGCCTTGGCCAGGCACTGCACGATCAGCTGCCACAGCTCCTCGGGGATGCCGGGCAGCGGTACGACGGTCTCGGTGACGTGCCGGCGCAGGACCGCACCGGGGTGTCCGCCGCCGAAGGGGGTGAAGCCGGCCAGCAGCTCGTACAGGACCGTGGCCAGCGCGTAGATGTCCACGGCCGCGCGCGGGGGCAAGCCCTCGACGATCTCCGGCGCCAGGTAGTCGGGCGTCCCGATGATCTTCGTGGCCCGGGTCCGCTTGGGCGAGTCGATCAGCTTGGCGACGCCGAAGTCGGTGAGCAGCGCGGGGTGCGCTCCGCCGGGGCCGAGCGGACCCTGCATGTCCAGCAGGACGTTCTCGGGCTTGACGTCCCGGTGGACGACACCGGCCGCGTGGGCCGCCGCCAGCGCGTCGGCGACGTCGGCGACGATCGCCACGGCCGCCTCGGGGGCGAGCCGCCGCTCACGTTCCAGCCGGGTGCGCAGGTCGGTGCCCCGGACCAGGTCCATGACCAGGGCCAGGTCGTCGCCGTCGACCACCAGGTCGCGCACGGAGACGATGCGCGGGTGCTCCAGGCCGAGCAGCGCGGTGCGCTCCTGGACGAAGCGTCCGACGAGCTCCTGGTCGGAGGCGAGGTCCTCACGCAGCAGCTTAACGGCGACGGGGCCCTCCGGCCCCTCACCCAGCCACACCGTGCCGGCGCTGCCCCGCCCCAGGATCTGGTTCGCGGTGTACCGGCTGCCGATATTCCGTACCAAGGCTGCTCCTACAGACGCGTGTTGTCGTTAAAACTACGCGTCGGACGAGCCAACCTTCACCGCGGAGACGGAAATCACCCGCCAGATGTCGACAAATCCCTAAACCAGCGCTCGGTTTCCGCTGCTTCGCCCGCTCAGTTCCCGTTGCCGGAGGAACCGCCCAGCTTTTTGATCCAGTGGCCCGCTTTTCCGGCCCAGTCGGTCAGCTGGTCCCAGTAGCCCCTGCCCTGTCCGACCCAGGTGTGCAGCGGGGTCAGCTCCCAGATCAGCCAGCCGGCCACGACCAGGATGACGATCGTGAACAGGCAGCCCTTGAGGCAGCCGAGCCCAGGGATCTTCGTCGGGTTGGCACTGCGCTGCCGGGGCGGGCGCGGCTCGCGCGCGGGCCGCTGCGGCTCCGGGGCGGGCGGCGCGTACCGCTGCGGCTGCTGCTGCGGGGCGTACTGCTGAGGCTGCTGCTGCGGGTAGCCGTACCCGGGCGCCTGCTGCCGACCGCGCGGCTGCGGCTGCTGCGGGCGGCCCTGCGGGGCCTGGCGCGGCTGCTGCTGGGGCCGGGCCACCTGCCGCTGGGGCCGGCGGCGCAGCGGGTCCTCGTCCGGGTCCAGGTACTGGATCTGCGTCTGCTCGTTGCGGTCACGGGCGGCGCGCAGCTGGGTCTGCCAGGGGTGCGGCTGCTCGGGCTGCTGCTCCTGGCGGCCGGGCTGCCCGGGGCCGCCCTGGGCCACCGGCGGCAGGACGGCAGTCGGGTCCGCCGCGCCGGTGTTGGGCAGGACGGCGGTGGGGTCGGCGGCGCCGGCCGGACCGCCGGTGTGCGGCAGGAAGCTGGTCGCGGCGTTCGGGTCGTACGCGCCGGGCGGCGCGTTGGTCGGCAGCACCTGGGTGGGGTCGGCGGCACCGGCCACGCCCGGGACCGCGGTCGGGGCCGGGTCGGGAGCGAGCAGGGCGCCGACACCCTCGGCGGCGGCGATCTGGGCGGCGTTCGCGTGCACCCCGATGCCGTCGGCGACGACCCGCAGCCCGCGCGCGAGGTTCTCGGCGCTCGGACGCTCTTCCGGGGACTTGCGCAGGCAGCGCTCTATGATCGTCCACAGCGGGTCCGGGACGGTGGAGGGGCGGCGCGGCTCGGCGCTCAGGTGCTGGTGCAGGACCTCCAGGGCGCTGCCGCCGGAGAACGGCGGGCGGCCGGTGACCAGCTCGTACAGCAGGATGCCGGCGCCGTAGATGTCGACCGCGGAGGTCTGCGGGCGGCCCTCGGCGGACTCGGGCGCGACGTACGCGGGCGTGCCGACGAACTCGTGGGTGCGGGTCAGGCCCGGGGAGTCGGCGAGGCGGGCGATGCCGAAGTCGGTCAGCATCGGGTGCATCTGGCCGTCGTACTGCCGGAGCAGCACGTTGGCGGGCTTCAGGTCGCGGTGGACCACGCCGTCGGCGTGGCTCACGGCGAGCGCGTCGGCGATCTGGGCCGTCATCAGCGCGGCCGCGACCGGGGTGAAGGGGCCGTTCTCGCGCAGGTAGCGGTGCAGGTCGGGACCGTCGACGAGGTCCATCACCAGCGCCAGCAGATCGCCCTCGACGACCAGGTCACGGACCCGGACGATGTTCGGGTGGGTGAGGCGGAGCAGGACGGAGCGCTCGCGCAGGAAGCGCATCACGATGTCCGGGTCGCTCGCCAGCTCTTCCTTGAGGACCTTGATCGCGACCATCTCGCCGGGCTGGCCGGGCACGGCCGCCTCGGCGCCCGCGGTCTCGCGCTGGCGGGCACGCCAGACAGTGCCCGTGGCGCCGCGCCCCAGCGGCTCCTCGAGCAGGTACTTGCTGCCGACTGGCCGCACGTCACGCGCTCCCTGCTGCTTGCTGATGCTTGCTTGCCTGCATTCCGGTGTTCCGACCCACTGTAGTGCCGCGCTTCAGAGCACTACGTATGCGTTCCCGAGCATGTTCGAAGGAAAGACGCTCCCTCTGGTCTCCCGGTTGCCAGGGGTTGGACGTGACCGATCTCAACTGATCACCGGCGTGCCACTGGTCAGGCACTTTTGGGGGCAGAGCCGACCAATCAAGATCACTTGTCACCGGGTACCGGGCGCGGTGTCGGTGGCAGGTGCGAGGATGCCTCCCAGTACTGGCCGACGTGCTCGTGTGGGGTGGGGGGAAGTCCGCGCCCGCGCAGACCCGCGCAGAAGGGACCGCTGACGCCGATGCAGATCCGGCTGACCGTCGTAGACCCGCTGGGCCCCTCCCCGCAGCGGGGCCGCGCCGCGAGCCGCGACGTGCTGGTCACGGCACCCACGGGCACGGACCTGGCCGCGGTCGCGTCGGCACTGGCCGGGGCGGTCACCGGCGACGGCGGCACCGGCCGTGACGCCTCCGGCTCCTCGGTGGTCCTGTACGCCGGCACCGAACGCCTCGATCCCCGCCGCCGCATCCTCGGCGAGCCCCCGCTGGTCGACGGTGCCGTGCTGTCCCTGGGCGGCCCGGCGGCGCCCGAACCCCACCCGGAGCTGGACGACGCGCCGACCCAGCTGCACGTGGTCGCCGGTCCGGACGCGGGCGGGGTCCATCTGCTGCACGGCGGCCGCATCACCGTCGGCCGCTCCGCCGACGCCGACGTCCCGCTGGACGACCCCGACGTCTCCCGTCTGCACTGCGCGGTCACGGTCGCCGCCGACGGCCGTGTCTCGGTGGCCGACCTGGACTCCACGAACGGAACGGCCCTCGACGGGACGCGCGTGACCGACCGGCCGGTGCGGTTCCCCGCGGGGGCGCTGCTGAGGATCGGGGAGTCCGCGCTGCGGGTGACTCCGTCCGGGGGGCCCGGGGCACGGGTCCGGACGGTGGCCGACGGGGAGGGGTGCGTGCGGGTCGCCCTCGGGGGCGAGGGCGGGGATGAACGTGCGGGTGAGGGCGCGGATGTGCCGGGGGGCGCCCGGCCTTCGACCGCCTCGTCGGGTGGCCCTCGTGGGGCGCAAGCGCCGTCGGCGAGTGCGGGTGGCGCCGAGGGGCTGCGGCCCGCGTCGGCGGGTGCGGCGGCCGGGGGGCCTGCCCTGCCTGGTGCCGGTTCCGGGACGGCCGGACACGCGCGCGTGCAGCCCGGACCGGCCGTCGGCGCCGCGGGTGCCTCCGGCTCCGCGCATCACGCCTACGACTCCGCCGGCTGGGACGCGTCCGGCAGCGGCACGGGCGCTCAGGAGCACCGGCACGGCGAGCCGCCTGCGGTACCTGGCCAGGCCACGGCACCGAGCATCGAGAACGGCGGCGGGGGCTGGGGGGCGAACAGCGCGGGCTCGGACCACCGCGGCGGGGGGCCCGGGGCGACCGGTGCGGGCTCCGAGAACCGCGGCGGGGATCGAGGAGTGAGCGCGGCCACCGAGAACCGCAGCGGGGGCTGGGCGGCGACTGACACCGGCTCCGACAACCGCGACGGCGACGGCGGCCCGAGG